>JAGBWF010000081.1 GCA_017629895.1 Clostridia bacterium | reverse complement strand
CAAGAAAAAGCAAAATGACCCATTGGAATCAACCTCCTCGATTTCAGTGTAGCACTTAAAATCTTAATTGTCAAGAAAACTCTATGCGGTTTTTCGCGATAGTATTTTAATCTTCAAAAAATTACGCTTGATGCTTGTTTTTGCTTGACTTTGCATAAAAATCGGTATATAATTTTTCTATTAACGGTTAAAAAAGGGAATCTATATGAATATTGGCTTTGTTTTCTTTTTCAACAGCATACTTTTGGGAATCGGGCTTGCGATGGACGCCTTTTCGGTATCGCTTGCAAACGGTCTGAACGAGCCCTGTATGAAGCGCGGCAAAACCTTCGGAATTGCGGGTATCTTTGCCTTCTTTCAGGCGTTGATGCCGCTTTTGGGCTGGGTATGTGTTCATACTGTCGTCGAATATTTCGGGGCTATCGAAAAATACATCCCGATAATCGCGCTCGTGCTTCTCGTTTTTATCGGCGGTAAAATGCTCTATGAGGGCATTCACTGCAAATGCGACGACTGCTGCTGCAAGCGCATAACCATAGGCGCGCTTATCGTTCAGGGCATCGCAACCTCTATCGACGCGCTCTCCGTCGGCTTTACCATAGCTGAATATAATTTTTATGAAGCTCTGCTTTGCGCGTTTATTATTGCGCTCGTTACCTTCGGTATCTGTCTGTGCGGTATTATAATCGGCAAAAAGGCAGGCACAAGGCTTGCGGGCAAGGCGGGCATTCTCGGCGGCGCGATACTTATATTTATCGGCCTCGAAATATTTGTAAGCAGTTTATTTTAGGAGATAAAAATGATTTATTCGGCACTTAACAAGCTTATAGACTATTCCGAAAGGAAGGGCATTACCGCGCGCGAGGATATCTACGTCATACGAAATATGCTTATGCGCACCTTGAAGCTTTCCGATTGGGTCGAGCGCGAAGGCGTATGGAACGGCGAGGATATCGATACCCTTCTTGCGCCGATAATCGAATATGCCGTCGAAAATAATATTATCTCCGACACCACCAACTCGCGCGATCTCTTCGACACCGAGATTATGGGTGTCTTTACTCCGATGCCTCGCGAGGTGAAGCGTATTTTCGATGAAAAATATTCCGTTTCGCCCAAGGAAGCGACCGATTGGTATTTTGAATTCAGCAAAAATCTTAACTACGTCCGCGCGGGCAGAATCGCGAAGGATTTAAAATGGGAATATAACTGCGAATACGGCGTTTTGGATATAACCATAAACCGTTCCAAGCCCGAAAAGGACCCGCGCGACATTGCCGCGGCGGCAAAGGCATCGGCGGCGGCATATCCCAAATGCCAGCTCTGCGCCGAAAATGCGGGCTTTGCAGGCCACGCGAGCCACCCTGCGCGCCAGAATCTCCGTCCAATCGATATGACCGTCGATAACGGCGAATGGCAGCTTCAATACTCCCCCTACGGATATTATAACGAGCACTGCATCGCCTTTAACACAAAGCATATCCCGATGGTTATCGATGCACGCGTTTTCGAAAAAATGCTCGATATCATCGAATATCTCCCCCACTATTTTATCGGCTCGAACGCAGACCTGCCCATAGTCGGCGGCTCGATACTCAGCCACGAGCATTTTCAGGGCGGTGGTTACCGTTTTGCTATGGACAGGGCGGAAACCGAGTATTCCTTTAAAATCAATGGGTTCGAAGGCGTAAATGCGGGTATTATAAAATGGCCGATGTCGGTTATCCGTCTTTCGTCAGAAAACCGCGCTTCTCTTTCCGCAGCCTGCGCGCATATTCTTGAAAAATGGCGTAATTACAGTGATAAAGAGGCATATATCTTCGCCGAAACCGATGGCGTTCCCCATAATACGATAACCCCGATAGCACGCAGAAACGGCGGACTTTTCGAAATCGACCTCGTCCTGCGTAACAATATCACAACGAATGAGCGTCCGCTCGGGCTTTATCATCCCAACCCGAAGCTCCACCATATTAAAAAGGAAAACATAGGTCTGATCGAGGTTATGGGGCTCGCGGTTTTGCCCGCAAGGCTCGCAAACGAGATCGACGAGCTTGAAGCTGCAATTCTCGCCAAGCAAAGTCTTTACGGCACAAGCCTTGAGCCGCACGCCGAATGGGTTTGCGAAATCACCGCAAAATACAGCGATATCAATGCTTTAAATATAAGAAAAATTCTCGAGGACGAAATCGGCAGAGTTTTCCTCAACGTGCTCGAGGACGCAGGCGTTTTCAAGCGCGACGAAAACGGCAAAGCGGCGTTTATGCGATTCATTGATTCGCTTTAATTCCATAATAACGAGGTGTTAAAATGAATATCACAAGCAGTATTTTATACGTCGGAGTAAACGACAAAAAGATCGATCTTTTCGAGGGGCAGTACATCGTCCCGAACGGTATGGCTTATAACAGCTATCTTATCCTCGATGAAAAAATCGCGGTAATGGATACCGTCGATATCAATTTCACAGAGGAATGGCTTTCGAATATCGAAAACGCGCTCTCCGGCAAGAGCCCCGATTACCTTGTCGTTCAGCACATGGAGCCCGACCATTCGGCGAGCATCGCTCATTTTGCGAACGCATACCCCGAAGCGAAGATCGTTTCGTCGGCAAAGGCGTTCAATATGATGAAGAACTTTTTCGGTACCGATTTCCCCGAAAGACAGATAGTTGTCGGCGAGGGCAGTACCCTTTCTCTCGGCAGCCGCACGCTTACCTTCGTTACCGCGCCTATGGTGCACTGGCCCGAGGTTATCGTAACCTACGACAATAAGGACCGCGTGCTCTTCTCGGCAGACGGCTTCGGTAAATTCGGCGCACTTGATACCGAGGAGGATTGGGCTTGCGAGGCAAGACGCTATTATATCGGAATCGTCGGAAAATACGGTGCTCAGGTGCAGGCGCTTCTCAAAAAGGCATCGACGCTCGATATCGAAATCATCTGCCCGCTCCACGGTCCGATCCTCAGCGAAAATCTCGGTTATTATATAAATCTCTATGATATATGGTCGAGCTACCGTCCCGAAGAGGAGGGCGTGGTTATCGCCTATACCTCGGTTTACGGCAACACCAAAAAAGCGGTTCTTATGCTTGCAGAAGCACTCGAAGAAAGGGGTGTAAAGGTTGTTGTGAACGACCTTGCGCGCTGCGATATGGCAGAGGCTGTCGAGGATGCGTTCCGATACAGCAAGCTCGTCCTCGCAACCACCACCTACAACGCGGATATATTCCCCTTTATGAAGGAATTTATCAACCACCTTACCGAGCGTAATTATCAAAACCGCTTCGTCGGCTTTATCGAAAACGGAAGCTGGGCTCCCATGGCGGCGAAGGTGATGAAGGAAATGCTCGCGAAGAGCAAAAACCTCACTCTCGCCGAAAACGACGTGAAAATTATGTCGGCGCTCAACTCGGAAAGCGAAAAGCAGATAAACGCGCTCGCAAACGAGCTTTGCGGCTGTAACGTCGCCTTGGAAGAAGAGGAAGAAGCAAAGAGCGGAAAGAAATACGTCTGCAAGATTTGCGGCTACGTTCACGAGGGTGAGCTCACCGACGATTTCACCTGCCCGCTTTGCAAAAAGCCGAAGGAATTTTTCGAAGAGGTTGAATGAAAAGCAAAGCAGGCTTCATTTTTAGCGAAAGCCTCATAAAGAAGCTATAGAAAAAGCACTTATGATAACGAAAAATCGTTTGTCATAAGTGCTTTTGCTTTGCTTTGGAAAGGGTTATTCCCGATTTTCATGAATTGACGCCTTGCGTCATGAATTGAAGCCTTTCGGCTTCATGATTTGAAAACTGCGTCTTCATGATTTGAATTGCCCCGTTTTTAATGCCGCAGGCAATTCATGCGCGGCAGGCGCAAATCACGGCGCAAGCCAATTCATGCCCGATAGGGCAATTCATTATGGGCACGCTTCGGCAACGCAGGAAAAATCTTTACTTTCGCGCGTGTCCATTGCCGAGCGTGCACGGCGCGGTCTATTCGTAGACCCTCATTCTCTTTTTGGTAACCAAAAGCACAACGGTGATCACGGTAAGAATGCCGCCGATTGCGATCATCCAACCCGTGCCTATGCCGCCCGTTTCGGGAAGCTCTTCGCCGGGGTAATTGGCGATATACAAAACCTCTTGCTCGGACACCAGATCGGATTTTACCGTAACCAAAATAGGATCGTACAAGGGCTTATATCCGTCGGGCGCTACCGTTTCTACCAAATAGTAGGTGCCGCAGCTTATTTGCGGAGAGGTCGCGGTGCCGTTCTCATCGGTTGTCAGAATCAGCTCGACGCCGTCTACGATTACGGGAACAACGGCGTATTCGACACCGTTACAGCTTATGATCTGCGTGTTTTCATCACCTACTCCTGCCGTGCGGAACACCTGAAAAGATGCGCCGGCGAGCTTTACGTCTTTATCGTTCGCATCGTGCTTTACGATCGT
>JAGBWF010000080.1 GCA_017629895.1 Clostridia bacterium | reverse complement strand
CAATCTGCCGTTTTCGGAAAGCTCGCAGAGCAGGCAGGCTTCCCTTTCCATCGAAAGAAGGTAATTATATTCCTCTATTACCTCGGAAAGTCTGTTTGCGCTATCCCTTTCCGCCGCAAGCTTCAAATCGGCATAGCGTTTTTTCGTATTATGAAAATCGGGTATCGTTTCATAGAGCGATTCCGCGGGGAAATCGGCAAGCAGGTTCTGAAATTCGCCGAAGGCAATACCCGCCTGACGAAGATGCGGAATATCGGCGAAATCGACACTGACGGCATTATAGATACAGGAAAGCACGCGCCAATAATCGCCGCAATCGGTGATATGGAAATAGCTTCCGTCCGCCTTTCTGTAATAGCGCATAACACGGCGGCGGATATCCGGTTCACCTCGCTCGCGAAGCTTATTCTCGACGTGGTCGGTTACCTTACAAACGTTTTCGGCAACACGCTCGGGGTTCGAGAAAACGCGGTGGTTTACGCGCTGGAATATGTATTCCCTTTCGCTTCCGTGATATTCGGTCTTGATATGATAGGTATCGTTTATATTTCCCGTGCCGACACATTCCGCCGACACGAGCTCGCCCTTGAGCGAGAACGCCTTTATTATTTCCTTGAACAGATAGGTAAGCTGACAGTTACTCATTACGCCTATCCCCTTTATATATAATAATGTAGGTTTACGCGAAATCTATAAACCAGTGTTGGTCCTCGCGGTATTTTTTATCCGCCTTTTCCCACATGGGCTTGGCTTTGACAAGCTGACATTCGGCTTTGAGTATATTGCCGACAGAAAGCTCGGTTTCATCAAGCAGGTCGGCAAGACGGTAATAGCACTGGGACACGCCCTTAAATCCGTGTGCACGGCAGACCGATTTATATTTTATGCCGTCCTTATCGGTGATTTCGTAAACGCAGTCGTCTCCGAAAAGATAATCGGGCTCGCTCAGCTCCTCCACCGCGTGCATCGAGGTATTGCAGTTCATTCCGCAGCCGAGGAAAAGTATCTTTCCGCCGAGTTCCATCACGCGATAAAAGGGCGAATTTTTACCGCAGGGGGTTTTGTCGTCCTTATGTCCGCTTGTGATATATTCGGCGTTTTTGCCGAGCGCGGCGCAGGAATGTGTCGGGCAGATGCTTCTTACAACACCCTCAACCTGCGTTCTGAAGTATTCGGGCAGGTAGCCGACGTTCGATTGCGTTTCGTGATAATCGAAAAACGGCTTACTCGGGTTGCAGTTCATATAGGAAAGAGTCGGAAAAACGAGCGTGCCCTCCTCGCCGAGTGCATACAAAAGTCCCTCGATAACCTCCTCCGCCTTCGCGCCGCCGAGCGAGCGGAGCGAGGAGTGAACGAGAAGGGTGTCCCCTTTTTCTATACCGAGAGAGCGCGCGTCGTTTGCTATTTTTAATGCAAGCTCTGTCATTTTAAACCTCTGTTTTTAATATTTTTACCTTTTTCGCGCCGAGCGTTATATTTCCGCAAAGCGTATCACCTGTGAGCAGGTCGTGCGCTTTATCTATATTCAAAGAATATTCGTTATCCGACATATTTGCCAATATTACGAGCTTTTTACCGCAATGCTCGCGTTCGACCTTCAGAACACCGCTTGCGAGCACGCATGCCTTTGTTTGCGTTGCGGTGAACAAGGGCTCGTCCCTGCGCATTTTATTTACCCTGCCGAAGAATTCGGAATATTCATCGGCAAAGCTCTGTTCCTTAAAGGTAGTGCGGTTGAATGGGTCGTGGTAGCCCTCTGTCGCAACTTCGTCGCCGTAATAGATGCAGGGCACACCGGGGAGCGAAGCGAGCAGGAGATACGCCTGCTTCAAAAGCTCCTTTGTCTGCGCGAGAGCCTCTTTGCTCATACGCTTCACCGCAAGAATCGAGTTCGGCTCACCCATATCCTCATCGCCGCCGAGCACCGTAGTGATCCTTTCGGTATCGTGCGAGCCGAGGAAGTTCATAAGCGCTTTAAGCTTATGGGGCGGATAGTTACGGCAGAGGGTATTGACGGTATCGCAGAGAAATTCGGCGTTACCGTATTTAAAGAAATCTATGATCGCGTTTCTTATCGGATAATTCGTAACCGAATCGAGCTGTTTGCCGCGGAAATAGCGTTTTCTTTCGTTATAGGCAACCTTATTCGACGCGTCCTCCCAGACCTCGCCGATGATCAGCGCATCGGGCTTGATCTGCTTTATCGCAAGCGCGATCCTATCTAAAAATCCGCTTTCGAGCTCGTCGGCAACGTCGAGCCTGAAGCCGTCTACGCCCATATTCATATATTTGGGAATAACCTGCTCGGTTATAAACGAAACGTAGCTATCACAGCGTACGGTACGGGGCAGGTTCTTTATTCCCCACCAGCTTTCATAGCCGTTCGGGTAATCGTTGAAGTCGAACCATTCGTAATAGGGCGAGTCCTTGCTCTGACACGCGCCGTTACCGTATTTGCCGTAGGCGTCGAAATAAATGCTGTCGTTCCCGACGTGGTTGAAAACACCGTCGAGAATGATTTTTATCCCTCTCGAATGAGCCTTTTCGATAAGATTTGCAAGAGCTTTATCTCCGCCGAAGCTTTTATCGACCGAAAGGAAATCGGCGGTATCGTATTTATGGTTGGAATAGGCTTCGAAAATCGGGTTTAAATAGATACAGTTAACCCCGAGCGATTCGATATAATCGAGCCTATCGGCAACACCCCAGAGCGTTCCGCCGAAATGGGTATTGTTCGGGAAGGAATCGCCGCGTATTTCGGGGTATTCGGGGATACCGTTTTCCCAATCCTCGTTATACACCGTGTCCTCACGGCGTATAACCTCTCCGCCGCGCGCGAATCTATCGGGAAAGATCTGGTACATCGCGCCGCCGAAAAGCCATTCGGGAGAAACATATTCTTCATTATATATAAGTATCTGCGCTTCGTTGACAAAGCGTGTATCGATATAGCAGTTACCGCCGCAATCGAACGCGGTATAATATCTCGTGCCGTTTGATATAAATTCGAAATGGCAGAAATAGAGTCCGTCGGCGGTCGGGAAGCTCGATTCATCAAGCCTTACGGCGCAGGAAAAAGAGGAGCCGTTCGTTTCGAACTCAACTTCTCTTTCGATAAAAACCCTATCGTCGTTCCCGAGATAGAAAAACACCCTTTCGGCACCGCTTTCGCAGACCGTGAGCTTTATATTTATTTCGCTCCCCTTCGGGAAGGTATGATTTCCCGAAGGGGTGCTTTTGGATTCGATATCAAAGCAGGCTGTCATTTCTGCTTCTCTGCCTTAACCGGCTTTATGTGCCAGATGTTATCTGCATATTCGCGTATCGAGCGGTCTGCCGCAAAGAAGCCTGCGGAGGCGAT
>JAGBWF010000079.1 GCA_017629895.1 Clostridia bacterium | reverse complement strand
GTTCGGGTGATATTATATAGGTATCACCGAAAAGAGAAGAGGGGAAAGAAGATATGTATATGGGGCCGAGCGACGCTTCGCCGATTTTTCGGGTTTCTAATTTTCATTTAAAGGCAGAGGCGCCCGAAAGCTACAGAACGGTGCTTCACTGCGACGCGAACTCATTTTTTGTTTCCTGCGAGATTGCGCGGCGCCCCGAATATGCGGGCAAGCCGGTTGCCGTCTGCGGAAGCGAAGCGGACAGACACGGTATCGTGCTTGCGAAGAACGATATTGCAAAGGGATATAGGGTAAAAACGGCGGAAACGGTATGGCAGGCAAGGCAAAAATGCCCCGAGCTTGTTATCGTTCCGCCGAATTACAGCCTTTATGCCGAGATGTCGGAAAAAATGAACGATATTTTTTATGAGTATACCGACCGTATCGAGCCCTTCGGGGTGGATGAAAGCTGGCTCGACGTCAGCTGCTCGGCAAAGCTTTTCGGAAACGGCAGAGAGATAGCAAATCGGATCCGCGAGCGTATAGCGAACGAGCTTGGTATAACCGTTTCGATAGGAGTTTCGTTCAATAAGGTCTTCGCGAAGCTTGGCAGCGATCTGAAAAAGCCGAACGCGATATCGGTCATTCCGCCCGAAAGCTTCGCCTCTATCGTCTGGCCGCTGCCCGTAACCGCCTTGCTTTTTGTGGGCAGGTCTACGGCGTTTGCGCTTGAGGAGCTTGGGGTATGGACTATCGGCGACCTTGCCTGCTGTGATGATGTCTCGCTGGAGGAATCGCTCGGAAAAAACGGGCTTATGCTCAAGCGATTTGCGCTCGGGCGCGATTATGCCGAGGTTACGCCGTGGAAGTACAGCAGCGAGCCGAAATCGGTTTCGAACGGTATGACCTTTCGCTATAACCTTTCTACGCCCGAGGAGGTTTCTTTTGCGGTAACCTATCTTTCCATGTCGGTCGCCGAAAGGCTTCGCAGACATTCGCTTTGCTGCAAAAACGTTTCGGTTTCGGTGCGTACGCCCGATATGAAAAGCTTTTCACGCACCGTTAAGCTTCCGCACCCGAGCTGTCTTTACAGCGAGATATCGCAGGCGGCACTTGCGCTTATAAAAGAAAATACCGAGCCTGAAAGCGAGATATATTCGGTAACCGTTTCTGCCGAAAAGCTGACGGCGCTTAACGAATTTCTATTTCAACAGCAGATATTCGGGTCGGCTTGGGAATCGAAATACAAAAAGCGCCACTCGCTCGAAACGACGGTTGATTCGATAAGGTCGCGCTACGGCAGGGAACTGATAGGGATAGCCTCGCAGATAAACAACAGACTTATATAAAAAATATCAAGAGGAATAAAAAAATTCGCCGCTTCCTCTTTTATTTTTTGCATAGGTGTGGTATAATAATACGATTAAAACAAAAATCCTTTGAAGGAGGCGTTTTTCACGTGGATAAGTTTGAGCTCGTTTCGGATTTTGCGCCCACAGGCGACCAGCCCGAAGCAATAGATGCGCTCGTTTCGGGCATAAACAGCGGAGACCGCGACCAGACGCTTATAGGTGTTACCGGTTCGGGTAAAACCTTTACCATGGCGAACGTTATCGCACGTGCAAACCGCCCCGCGATAATTCTTGAGCCCAATAAAACGCTGGCGGCACAGGTTTGCTCCGAAATGCGCGAGTTTTTTCCGAACAACGCGGTTGAGTTTTTTGTGTCTTATTACGATTATTATCAGCCCGAGGCGTACGTTCCGGGTAAGGACGTTTATATCGAAAAGGACGCGGCTGTCAACAACGAAATAGATAAGCTTCGCCATTCGGCAACGAGCGCGCTTTTCGAGCGTCGCGACGTTATAATAGTGGCTTCGGTCAGCTGTATATATTCGCTCGGCGACCCTGCGGAATATGCCGAGCAGGTGCTTTCGATACGCAGAGGCTCCACCTTTGCGCGCGACGACGTTATAAAGCGTCTTGTCGCACTGCAATATGCAAGAAGCGATATAGGATTTGAGCGCAATAACTTCCGCGTCCGCGGGGACGTGCTCGACATTTTCCCGTCGAATACCGATACCGATGCGGTAAGGGTTGAATTTTTCGGCGACGAGGTCGACCGCATCTGCAAAATCAACGTCGTTACGGGCGAAGCGGTTGCCGATATGTCGCACGTTGCGATATATCCCGCATCGCACTACGTTACCTCGGACGAAACGCGAAAAAAGGCGCTCGACGAAATTATTGCCGAGCTTGATGAAAGAATTGCATTTTTCGAAAGCCAAAATAAATTTATCGAGGCACAGCGTATAAGAGAGCGCACGATGTTCGACGTCGAGCAGATAAGAGAAATAGGCTTTTGCAACGGCGTTGAAAACTATTCGCGCGTGCTTTCGGGAAGAGAGCCGGGAAGTGCGCCATATACTCTGCTCGATTATTTCCCGTCGGATTATCTTGTATTTGTGGATGAAAGCCACGTTATGCTCCCCCAGATACACGGTATGGCATCGGGCGACAGAGCGAGAAAGAAAAACCTTATCGATTACGGCTTCCGTCTGCCCTCGGCATACGATAACCGCCCGCTCGTCTTCGAGGAATTCAACGAAAAGCGCGGTCAGACGATATACGTCAGCGCAACCCCGAAGGAATACGAGCGTAATCTTTCGACACGCCTTGTCGAGCAGATAATACGCCCGACAGGTCTGCTTGATCCCGAGGTGGAAATCCGTCCGACGAAAGGACAGATCGACGACCTTGCGGGCGAAATACGCCTGCGTGCCGCAAAAAAGGAACGCGTGCTCGTTACAACTCTTACGAAAAAAATGGCGGAGGACCTTACCGAATTTTTCGAGCTTTCGGGTATTAAGTGCAGATATATGCACTACGATATCGACACTATGGAGCGTATGGATATACTGCGCGGTCTGCGTGCGGGCGAATTCGACGTGCTTGTCGGTATAAACCTTTTAAGAGAAGGTCTTGACCTGCCCGAGGTTTCGCTCGTTGCGATACTCGACGCCGATAAGGAGGGCTTTTTGCGAAGCGAAATATCGCTTGTGCAGACTATCGGCCGTGCCGCGCGTAACGCGGAGGGTAAGGTAATAATGTATGCCGACAGCGAGACCGGCTCGATGAAGCGTGCAATAGCCGAAACCAACAGAAGAAGAAAGATACAAAAGGCATATAACGAAAAGCACGGCATAACGCCGAAGACGATAGTAAAGGATATCCGCGCACCTATCGAGATAACCTCGAAGAAGGAGGCCGAAAAGCTCGAAAAGAGCAAAAAGCTTTCGAAGGACGAAAAGAAGAAGCTTATCGATAAGCTTACGGCGGACATGAAGCGCGCCGCAAAGGACCTCGATTTCGAAACCGCGGCAATTCTGCGCGATAGAATCAGGAGATTAATGTAATGTCGGAAAAAATCGTTGTAAAGGGCGCTCGCGTCCATAATTTAAAAGGGGTAGACGTAACTATCCCGCGTGATAAGCTCGTCGTTTTCACAGGGCTTTCGGGCTCGGGAAAATCGAGCCTTGCGTTCGATACCCTCTATGCCGAGGGGCACAGAAGGTTTGTCGAATCGCTCTCTTCTTATGCGAGAATGTTTCTCGGTCAGCTTGATAAGCCCGACGTCGATTTTATCGAGGGGCTTTCTCCTGCGATTTCCATCGACCAGAAGACTACCTCGCGAAATCCCCGCTCGACAGTCGGCACGGCTACCGAAATATACGACTATCTGCGCTTGCTTTATGCGAGAATAGGCATCCCTCATTGCCCGATATGCGGCGAGGAAATAAAGCAGCAGACTGTTGATGAAATCGTTGCGCGCATAAGCGAGCTCGATATCGGAACCCGCTTTATCGTGCTTGCGCCCGTTGTTTCGGCACAAAAGGGTATGCACGAAAAGGTTTTCGAATCGGCGCGCAAAAGCGGCTACGTCCGTGTGCGAATCGACGGAAATATGTATGAGCTTTCCGAAAAAATAGAGCTTGATAAAAATTTAAAGCACGATATCGACGTCGTTGTGGACCGACTCGTTATGAAGGGCGAGGAGATACGCTCGCGACTTGCCGAAAGCATCGAAACCGCATCAAAGCTTTCGGGAGGTATCGTTAAGATACTTCTGCCCGATATGAGCGAGGATAACGAAATAACCTTTTCGCAGAATTACGCCTGCAAAACTCACGGCATTTCGGTCGGCGAGCTGACCCCGAGAATGTTCTCGTTCAATAACCCTTCGGGCGCCTGCGAGGCGTGCGGCGGCTTGGGCGAAAACAACGTCTTTTCGGAGGAAAAGCTTATCCCCGAAAAGAGCCTTTCGATATTCGCGGGGGCGATAGTCTGCAACGGCTTTAAAAGCGCAGAGCCGGGCGGATATTTCGCCGAGCTTATAAATTCGGTCGGCAGATATCACGGCTTCGACGTTCATACTCCCATAAATCAATATTCCGAGGAAGCCTTTAACGTTCTGATGTACGGCAACAAGCGCAAGAAGAAATCGGTATCGGAGCCCTCGTTCAAGGGGGTTATCGGTATGATAGACCATCGCTATAAAATGGGCGGCGGATACGAAGCGCGCGATTATTACGAGCAGTTTATGGACTATATACCCTGTCCCGAGTGTCACGGAAGACGCTTGAAGGAGGAGGCGCTCGCCGTTACCGTCGGAGGAAAAAATATCTCCGAGCTGTGCGAGCTTTCGGTTATAAACGTGCGTAAATTTTTCGCGACGCTCAAGCTTTCCAATACCGAAACGGAAATCGCAAGGGAAATTTTAAAGGAAATCAACGCGCGTCTGTCCTTCCTCGAAAACGTGGGCTTGGGGTATCTTACACTTGCCCGTAAGGCAGGCTCGCTTTCGGGCGGTGAGGCGCAGAGAATCAGGCTTGCAACACAGATAGGCAGCTCGCTCGTCGGCGTTATGTACGTCCTCGACGAGCCCAGCATTGGCTTGCATCAGCGCGACAATCAGCGGCTTATAAATACACTTAAAAAGCTTCGCGACATAGGAAATACCGTGCTTGTGGTCGAGCACGACGAGGAAACCATCGAGGAAGCGGACTATATCGTGGATATCGGTCCCGGTGCGGGAGTCCACGGCGGCGAGGTGGTTTTCACGGGTACCCCCGCGCAGATAAAGAAATGTAAGGAATCGATAACCGGACAATATCTTGCGGGTAAAAAATGTGTTACGGTGCCCGCGGAGCGCCGCAAGGGCAACGGAGGATTTATAACCGTCGTCGGTGCCTATGAAAATAATCTGAAGGATATCGACGTAACGATACCGCTCGGTAAATTCGTTTGTGTTACAGGCGTTTCGGGCTCGGGCAAATCCAGCCTTGTCAACGCCGTGCTTTACAATACCCTTGCGCGCAAGCTCGGAAGACTTTCTGTGATACCGGGCAAGCACAAGGAGATCATCGGTGCGGACTGTATCGATAAGATAATTCAGATAGACCAATCGCCGATAGGCAGAAACCCGCGCTCAAACCCCGCGACCTATATCGGACTTTTCAACGATATACGCGCCGTTTTTGCTTCGACGCCCGATGCAAAGGCACGCGGCTACAGCGAGGGACGCTTTTCCTTCAACGTAAAGGGCGGACGTTGCGAGGCTTGCCACGGCGACGGCACGCTGACTATCGAAATGCACTTCCTGCCCGACGTTTACGTTACCTGCGACGTCTGCAAGGGCAAGCGCTATAATCACGAAACGCTTGAAATTAAATACAAGGGCAAATCGATCTACGACGTGCTCGAAATGACCTGCGACGAGGGCAGAGAATTCTTCCAAAATTACCCCTCGATAAAGCGAAAGCTCGATACGCTCTGCGACGTCGGACTCGGTTATATAAAAATCGGTCAGCCTTCGACAACGCTTTCGGGCGGCGAGGCGCAAAGAGTCAAGCTTGCAAACGAGCTTGCGAAGAGAGCAACGGGCAAAACGCTCTACGTTCTCGACGAGCCCACTACGGGCTTGCATACCGATGACGTCAATAAGCTTGTAAGCGTGCTTCAAAAGCTCGTCGATGCAGGCAATTCCATAGTTGTTATCGAGCATAACCTCGACCTTATAAAAACCGCGGACTATATTATCGATATGGGTCCCGACGGCGGAGATGCGGGCGGCAGGGTTATTGCGAAGGGCACGCCCGAGGAGGTTGCCGCAAACGAGGACAGCTATACAGGCTTGTATCTGAGAAGCAAGCTTAAAAATTTATAATCCGGAGAGAGAAAAAGTGATAGATTACGAAAAATACGCCCCCCTGCTCGAGCAGGTAGAAAAGCCGGGCAGATACGTCGGCGGTGAATATGCCTCCGAAATACCCGATCCCGAAAAGGCGGAGCTTCGCGCATGCTTCTGCTTCCCCGATACCTATGAAATAGGTATGTCGAATCTCGGCATAAAAATATTAACTGGCTGCTTTAACAATACGGGATATATCAGCTGTGAACGCTGTTATATGCCTTGGCCCGATATGCGCGATCAGCTTATCAAGCATCAGCTTCCTCTATATGCGCTCGAAAGCGGAGACCCCTTGAATAAATTCGATTTCGTCGCATTTACGCTTCAATACGAGCTCTGCTATACCAACGTGATCGCTATGCTCGGACTCGGAGGAATTCCGCTTCTTTCGAAGGACAGAGGCGAAAACGATCCTATAATCATTGCAGGCGGCCCCTGCGCCTATAACCCCGAGCCTATTGCCGATTTTATCGATATTTTTTCGATAGGAGAGGGTGAGGAGGCACTGCTCGAGCTTGCTTCGCTTCTGCGCGAGGCAAAAAAGAGCGGTATGAGCAGGGAAGAGATCCTTTACCGCGCTTCATAGCTTTCGGGCTTTTACGTTCCCTCGCTTTATAACGTCGAATACAACGAAGACGGCACCATCGCTTCGTTTGAGCCCAATAAAGAAGGGGTTCCCGCAAGCGTTAAAAAACGTATTATCGAAAATCTCGACGAGGTATATTTCCCCTGCAAATGCTCGGTTCCCTTTCTTGAAACCGTGCACGACAGAGTAATGCTCGAGGTATTCAGAGGCTGTATCCGCGGCTGCCGTTTCTGTCAGGCGGGTATGATATACCGTCCCTACCGCGAAAAATCGCCCGAGGTGCTCGACGAAAACGCAAGGATCGCTATCGACCATACCGGATATTCCGAAATTTCGCTTACCTCGCTTTCTATAAGCGACTACACCCGTCTCCGCGAGCTTATCGATAAAATGCTCCCCTGGACGAACGCAAAGAACGTCAATCTTTCGCTTCCCTCGATGCGTATCGATAATTTTTACGAGGAGCTTTTGGAAAAGGTCTCTTCGGTCCGCAAGAGCGGTCTTACCTTTGCGCCCGAGGCGGGCACACAGCGCTTGCGCGACGTTATAAACAAAAACATAACCGAGGAAGAGATAATCACAGCCTGCGAAAAGGCGTTTGACGGCGGCAGAAGCAGTCTGAAGCTTTATTTTATGAACGGTCTGCCGACCGAAACCGACGAGGATATCAAGGGTATTGCGGCACTTTCTCAGAATATCGTCGATACCTATTATTCCAAAAAGCGCAACGGCGGCGGCAGAGGCGTGAACGTAACGGTAAGCGTTTCCTGCTTCGTGCCCAAGCCCTTCACACCGTTCCAGTGGGAAGCGCAGGACAGCATCGAGGAACTCGAGCGCAAGCAGCAGCTTCTTAAGGGCGAAATAAAAACCAAGAAAATCTCATATAAATACCACGATGCACGCGTTTCGAGAATCGAGGCGGTGTTCGCACGCGGCGACAGAAGGCTCGGCCGTGCGCTTCTTGAAGCTTATAACCGCAATATGATGCTCGACGGCTGGGACGAATATTTCAGCTACGACGGCTGGCTTGACGTTTTCGATTCCTGCGGCATAGACCCTGCTTTTTATGCCAACAGAGAGTTCGCGCTTGATGAAATTCTGCCTTGGGATTTTATCGATATCGGTGTAACCAAGAAGTTTATGAAGCTTGAATACGAAAGATCGCGCAGGGCGGAAACCACACCCGATTGCAGAACCAAATGCTCGGGCTGTGGCGCAAGCACGCTCTGCAACGGAAAATGCGTTTGCGACGGAGGTAAAGAAAATGGCTGATATCCGCGTAACCTTTACAAAGCTCGGCAAGCTTAAATACATATCGCATCTCGACCTTCAGCGTGCGATTCACAGAATGCTTGTGAGAAGCGGTCTGCCGATATCCTTCAGCGAGGGCTTCAACCCCCATCCGAGATTGAATATAGCGCTTCCGCTGTCTATTTATCAGGAGGGCGAGCGCGAGCTGTTTGATTTCCGTATCACAGAAGACGTCGAGGAAGCGGTTATAACCGAAAAATTAAGAAAAGCGGCGTTTCCCGGAATGGAAATTATAAAAGCCGAGCTTGCAATCGGTAAGCTTCATACAAAGCGCGCTGTATGGAGGCTTGAGCTTGAAAGCGAGCTCACCCCCGATGAAGTGAAAAACGCACTTTCGGGCGAGATGGTGGTTACCAAGCGCACCAAAAACGGCGAAAAGCAGGTCGATATCGCACCTATGTCGCGGTTTGTTTCTGCCGAAAGGGTGGGAGAGCGTTTAATGCTTCGCGTCGAGCTCAATGCGGCGGGTAACGATTACCTCAATCCCTCTTATATTGCCGCGTTTTTGGGCGATAAGGTGAAATTAATGCGTACCGTTCGCGAGAATATTATATTTTAGAAAAATTTCTATTGATATTGCGGATTTTGTTTGATATAATCATAATGATATGAAATACAAAAAAACGAATTCGATCAAAAATTTAATATCGATGCTCTTGGTTGTCCTGCTTTTGCTCGGTATTTCGGCGTGCGGTAACGGAGAAGGGGAATCGTATGATGAATCCTCGCTCTATATCGAGGAAACCTCGCAAAGCGAGGGGCTGACGCTTGATGAGGCAAAGGCACTGCTCGAGCGCGACAGGCTTATTACCGATATGTTTGTCAATAATTCGCTTTGCTTTAAGGAAAGCGCGGAATATACCGCGGTCGGCTCGTCGAACCTATACTCCGATTTCAATAAGCTTCGCGAGCTTTTGATTACCACTTATACAGAATCGGGCGGATGTATAGAAGCGTTTTTGCAGTATCCGAGCAAGGAGCTCCCCGCGATAAAGGGGATAAACGGAAGGACTTATACCTTTACGCATAAGGGAAGCGCCTTTAACGGTCATATCGATCCCGAAACTGCAACCGTTTCTTCAACCGCAGACGTGGACAGAAAGCTGATCGAGGCGAGGACCGAGGAGGGCATAACCGTCGAAATGACAGCCGCGAGAATAAACGGAAGATGGCTTCTCGAAAAGGGAATATATCATATCAATCCCCCCACCGAAAGCGAATTTTCGCTTAAATTCGGAAATTCGGGAATCGGCTCGCTTAAGGACTTTTCGGGCAAGATACTCGTTATCGAGCTTTTCGTTTCGGATAAAACGAATAAATTCGACACCGATACCGAGCGCGCCTTTCACGAAAAGGTCGAGAAGGCGTTTGAGTATATCTCGTCCGAGGCTTCGAAATACGGAGCGAGTGCGGATATAAGCTACGAAAGTGCATATTACGAGCATTCAGAAGACATAGGTCCGCGCCCGCTTGATTTCGATATCGTTTTTGCCGAAACCGGATTCGGCACTCTCGAGGAATTTGCCAATACTGCGGTCGATCTGACGGGCTATGACAATTACGTTTTCGCGGTGTGCAGAAACACCGAGCTCGAAACGAGCTGTGCTTATTATGAGCAGACCAAGGAAACCGAAGCCTATTTCGGCGAGCGCGTGCTTATGGGCAGTAATGCAACCGTCGATGAAATCTGCATTTCGATGCTTTCGGCTATGGGCGCTTCGGGATGCGAAGACAGGGAATACGACGAATACGTAAAAGAGCTTTTCGCGAAATATTTCCCGAACGATATTACCGTTAAAAAAAGCGTTGATTCTTCGGAAATGTCGGTCGTAACGGCTTACGCCTGCGGCATTACCGACGAATTGCCTTCGCTATACAGAGTATTTTATTACGAATAAGAATCGAGGAAAAGGAAATGTCAGAGCAATTCAAACGAGTTCTTGTAAAACTGAGCGGAGAGGCTCTTGCCGGAAAGGACAATAAAATTCTCGACGGTGAAATGCTTTCGCTCGTTGCCGAAAAGCTTTCGCGCCTCGCAAAGAGCGGAGTGCAGGTAAGTGTTGTAATCGGTGCGGGCAATATCTGGCGCGGTGCAAGGCAAAACGGCCTTACCGTAGACCGTGTTCGCGGCGACCACATGGGTATGCTTGCGACGGTTATAAATTCTATTGCAATGCAGGATTATATCATCAAAACAGGTGTGAACGCACGCGTTATGAGCGCGGTGCAGATACAGCAATTCTGCGAGCCCTATTCGCAATATAAGGCTATCGAATGTCTCGAAAAGGGAGAAATCGTTATCCTTTCCTGCGGCGTGGGCTACCCCTTCTTCTCGACCGATACGGGTATGATGCTCCGTGCGGCAGAGCTCAAATGCGATGCAGTGCTTTCGGCGAAAAACGTTGACGGCGTATACGATAAGGACCCCGCAAAGCATAAGGACGCGAAGAAGTTTGATACCCTTACCTATTCCGAAATGCTTTCGCTCGGCTTGAAGGCGATCGACCAGAGTGCCGCGGCGATAGGCGAGGAAAACGGCATAAAGACCGTTCTGTTCCCGCTTTCCGACCCCGAAAATATCATTCTTGCCGCAAACGGCGAGAAAATCGGCACGCTCCTTTATAAAGAAGAAAAATAAAAAAATACATACAAACAAAAAAGGAAGGTAAACGAATATGTTTAACATGAAGCCCTTTGAAGAAAAAATGAAAAAATCCATCTCCGTGCTCGAGGAAGACTTTGCAACCATCCGCGTAGGCAGAGCGAGCGCAAAGGTACTCGATAAGATCACCGTTTCCTATTACGGCTCCCCCACAAGCATTGACGGCGTTGCAACCATCAAGGCATCCGATGCGAGAACCCTCGTTATCACCCCTTGGGAAGCTAATATGGTAAAGGAAATCGAAAAGGCAATTCTCGCTTCCGACGTAGGAATTACCCCCACCAACGACGGCAAGTGCGTTCGTCTCGTTTTCCCCGCACTCACCGAGGAACGCAGAAAAGAGCTTACCAAGAAGACCGCTAAAATGGGTGAGGATTGCAAGGTTGCTATCCGTAACATCCGCCGCGAAGCAAACGATGCCGCAAAGGCAATGAAGAAGAACTCGGAAATCACCGAGGACGATCTCAAGACAGCAGAAAAGAACATTCAGGACGTTACCGACAAGCTTATCAAGGAAGTTGATGCGGTCGTAGCAAGAAAAGACAAGGAAATAATGGAGATCTAAGCTCCGAAGCAGTATATTCTCGCCCGAATTTTTTCGGGCGGGAAATATTATAATAAAAAGAGGTCTGTTATGGCAGATATGATCGTACCGCGCCATATCGCGATGATTATGGACGGAAACGGCAGATGGGCGAAAAAGCGTCTTCTGCCGCGCAGTGCAGGACACAAGGCGGGCTTGGATAGGTTTGTGGAAATCTGCGATGCCTGCGGCGAGCTCGGCGTCGAATATCTCACGGTATACGCGTTTTCGACTGAAAATTGGAACCGCGCTCCCGAGGAGGTAAACGCGCTTATGGAGCTTATGAGCCGCGGAATAGTGAAATATGAGCCTCAGCTCGAAAAGCGCAACGTAAGATTAAAGCTATTGGGCGATCTCGAGCGTTTTGAACCGAAATACCGCGAAGCTCTTATCGGCGTGCAGGAAAGGCTTTCTAAGAACAGCGGAATGGTGCTTTCCATTTGTCTTTCCTACGGCGGAAGGCAGGAGCTCGTTTATGCGGTTAACAGACTTTTAAAAGAGGGCAAGACCGAAATAACCGAAGCGGATATCGATCGCACTCTCTATTCGGCAGGAAATCCCGACCCCGATCTTGTTATAAGAACGAGCGGAGAATACCGTATTTCGAACTTTTTGCTCTGGCAGTCGGCTTATGCCGAATATTATTTTACCGACGTTCTCTGGCCCGATTTCGACAAAAAAGAGCTTTTGAAGGCAATCGAGTCGTATTCGAAGCGCGAAAGACGCTTCGGGAGGTAGAAATGGTTACAAGAATAATTACCGCTATCGTTGCGTTACTGCTCCTTCTTCCGCTGCTGATATGGGGCGGTGAATACGGCGCGGGTGCGCTTTTTGCGCTTATTTCGGGCTTTTCGGTTTATGAAATGCTCGGTTGCTGCGGACTTTTGAAAAAATGGGGTATTTCTATCCCTTCGATAATAATATCCGCACTTGCCGCTTTTTTGCCGATATGGAATATCGCGGTTGCCGCAATAGCGGTTATTCTCGGAGTTCCTTTGCTTTTGGTCGTATTTCTTATCGTCGGTGTGGTTAAGCACGCAACGCTCGATATCGAACGTTTGTTGATGTTTTTTGCCCTTGCGCTCTATATTACCGCGGGCTTTACCGCACTTTCCGCTATGCGTGCGGTAATCGGTCTTTGGGCGGTTGCGCTTGTGCTCAGCGTTTCGTGGTGCACCGATACCTTTGCATACTTCAGCGGTATGCTTTTCGGCAACAAAAAGCTCTGCCCGAACATTTCTCCAAAAAAGACGATAGCCGGCGCGATCGGCGGAACGCTTTTCGGAACTATTGCGGGAGTCGTTGTTTTCTGGATTGCAATCGGTGAGCCTCTTTTGGGGCTTGTTGCACTTCCGCTTGCGATCGTAAGCCAGTTTGGCGACCTTGCCGCTTCGGTAATCAAGCGCCGCTTCGGTGTGAAGGATTACGGCAAGATTTTCCCCGGGCACGGCGGTGTGCTCGATAGATTCGACAGCATTATTCCCGTATCGGTGATTACCGCCATAATACTCTTTCTCGGATTTTTCTTTTAAAGACAAGGTGGCATTATGCAAGCATCTATCTCTCTGATTGGCAGTACAGGCTCAATAGGAACTCAAACTCTCGATGTGGCGCGGAAGCTTGGGCTTCGCGTCACTGCGCTTTCCGCACATTCAAGCGTTAAGCTGCTCGAGCAGCAATGCCGCGAATTCAAGCCGAAATACGCATGTATCGGCGAGGAAAAATACAGCGAGTTCAAGCTCGCCGTGAACGATCTCGATATCGAAATACTTTGCGGCGACGAGGGTGTGAATTATATCGCAGGCGAGGATGAATCGCAAACGATCGTCAACGCCGTGCTTGGTATGAAGGGTCTTATCCCGACGATCACCGCCGCGAAAAAGGGAAAAAGAATCGCTTTTGCCAATAAGGAAACGCTTGTTGCGGGTGGCACTCTCGTTACCGATGCGGTTAAAGAGGGGAATGCGGTTTTGCTTCCCGTCGATAGCGAGCATTCGGCGATATTCCAGTGTATCCAAGGCAACTCTGCGATAAAGAAAATATTGCTCACAGGCTCGGGCGGTCCTTTTCTTAATAAGGACAGGGAGTTTTTAAAAACGGTAACTCCCGAAATGGCGGTGCGCCACCCGCGCTGGAATATGGGCAAAAAAATATCGGTAGACAGCGCAAGCCTTATGAATAAGGGCTTGGAGCTTATCGAGGCGGTACATCTTTTCGGTGTGGCTCCCGAAAGGGTAGAGGTGGTTATCCACCCGCAAAGCATAGTGCATTCGCTTGTCGAATTCGAGGATAACGCGATAATCGCACAGCTCGGTATGCCCGATATGCGCGTTTGCATACAGTATGCGATAACCTATCCCGAGCGTATGCCCTCGCCTGCCGAAAGCCTGGATCTTTTCGGGAAGGAGCTTAATTTCCATAAGCCCGACGAAGAAACCTTCCCGCTTCTTGCGCTTGCAAGAAGGGCGATAACCAAGGGCGGAAATGTTCCCGCCGCTATGAACGGAGCAAACGAGATTGCGGTTGCTCTGTTTCTCGAAAATAAAATCGGATTTTTACGGCTGTTTGAGCTTGTTATTGAAGCGACCGAGCATGCTCGCTTTATCGAACGCCCGACAGTCGAAGATATTATCGCGTCGGATACCTCCGCGCGCGAATACGTTCTTTCTCATATCTAAACGGAGTGATTTTTGATGTTAGGTTCTCTTGTAAGCATAGCTGTTACGGTGCTGATATTCGGCTTTCTTATTTTTATACACGAATTCGGGCACTATATCGTCGCGAGAGCGTTCGGTGTAGGTGTTATCGAATTTTCTATCGGTATGGGTCCGAAAATCAAAACCTGGAAGGGCAAGTATAACGATTTTTCTATCCGCGCCTTTCCTATCGGCGGATTTGTCAATATGGTCGGAGAATACGATGAGGAGATTCCCGAGGAGCATCAATATAAGATACCTCTCAATGAGCGCGCCGTTTGGAAGCGTATTCTTATCGTAATCGCAGGCCCGATTATGAACCTTTTGCTCGCGTATATCGTTATGATCGCGCTTGTGTCGAGTCAAAACGCTATAGGAACTGCCGTGATCGGCGCGTTCGACGAAAACAGCGTTTCGGATCAATACGGACTTCAGTTGAACGACGAGATCATACGTGTAAACGGCAAAAAGATTCATTGCTTTGAGGATATTTCTTACAAGGTGCTGTCCGACGGTATAGAGCCGATCGATATCGTCGTGCTTCGCAACGGCGAAGAGGTATATCTGGAGGACGTCTGCTTTGCGCAGGAAAAAATCGACGGAATCGTGTTCGGTAAAATCGATTTCCGCGTGTACGGCGAGAAAAAAACGGTCGGCAACGTAATGCGCGAAGCCTTTTGGAAGGCGGGCTCGACGATTTATATGACGCTCGATTCGCTTATCGATACCTTCTCGGGACGTTACGGAATAGACGCGGTCGGCGGACCCGTTGCCGTCGGCGACGAGATAAATACGGTTATCAAGGAAAGCGACGGATTTACCGAAACAATGCAGAATCTGGGCACGCTTATCGTTATGATATCGGTGTCGCTCGGTATTTGCAACCTGCTTCCCATTCCCGTGCTTGACGGCGGAAGACTTTTGTTCTATATTATCGAGGCGATACGCCGCAAGCCCATGAATCCTAAATACGAGCAGGCAATTTGCGCGGTGTTTACCGTTTTGCTGCTTGCGCTGATGTTCTTCGTGCTTATGAAAGATATTGCGGGACTTTTCTGATATGAAAAAAACTAAAGAAATTAAAATCGGAAATATTAAAATAGGCGGCTGTAACGATATCGCGATACAGTCGATGACCAATACTAAAACCGCGGATAAGGAAGCGACGCTCGCACAGATCAAATCGTTGACTGCCGCGGGCTGCGATATAGTTCGCTTTACCGTCAACGATATGGCGGCGGCAGAGGCGATACCCTTCTATGCCGAAAATACCACAATTCCGCTCGTTGCGGATATTCACTTTGATTATAAGCTCGCTCTTGCCGCGGCTGAGCGCGGAATAAATAAAATCCGCATCAACCCGGGCAATATAGGCGACAAGGAAAATATAAAAAAGGTTGCGGACGCATGCCGCGCTAAAAATATTCCTATAAGGATAGGAATCAACGGCGGAAGCACCGAAAAGGAAGTGCTTTTGAAATACGGCGGACCGACAGCCGAGGCGCTTGCGGAAAGTGCGCTCAACAACGCCAAAATGCTCGAGGAATGTGATTTTTCGGATATCGTGCTCTCGGTTAAAAGCTCTGACGTTAAAACGATGGTCGATGCTGCGCGTATATTGCACGAGAGCTGTGATTACCCTCTGCATATCGGCGTAACCGAAACCGGAGATATACGGCGCGGAAGCATAAAATCCGCGATAGGAATAGGATCGCTTCTGCTTGATGGCATCGGCGATACCGTTCGCGTTTCGCTCACCGAGGACCCTGTGCTCGAAATAGCCGCCGCAAAGGATATTTTGTTCTGCTGCGGTATCGGCGGGGGCATAAATATCGTGTCCTGTCCAACCTGCGGAAGAACGCAATCGGACGTTATTCCTCTCGTTGCAGAGCTTGAACGCGCGACCCGCGATATCAAAACCGCGAAAAGACTCACCGTTGCGCTTATGGGGTGTGCCGTAAACGGTCCGGGCGAGGCTAAGCATGCCGATATCGGAGTAGCCTGCGGAAACAAAGAGGGACTTTTGTTCCGCAAGGGCGAGGTAATAAGAAAAATAACTCAGGACGAGATTATTGCAACACTTTTAAAAGAAATAAAGGAAATGCTTGATGCTTAACGAATTTTTACAAAAATTCAAAAAAGCATCCTTCAGCCAGAAGGCAAAGGATACCATATCTAAATTTGATACCTTCTCTGTTTTGGTTGACCGCGAAAAGAAAACCATCGCGATCAAGGCAGAGCTTTCTTGCTATGTAAAGCCTGCCGATATATTCAGAGTAGAGCAGGAAATAAAAAATGCTTATGCGGTAAGCTCGGTTATCATTTACCCCTCCTTTGATATTGCGTTTGAGCCAAAATATATGGAGGGTATTATCGAAACGCTCAAAAGCCGTTCGGATATCGATTACGGCTTTTTCGATAATTGCAGCTTTTTTTATAACGAAGCGGCTTCGGAATTCAGGATAAAGCTTCGACCGAACATTACCTCGGATATTCCCGAGGCGAACGGCGCAAAGCAATTTATAGAAGATTGCGTGCGCGAGCAGTTCGGCTTGACTTTAACCGTTTATTTTGACTATGAGGCGTTCGATATTCAAAGCTATCGCAACGAGCGCGAGACGTTGCTTGCCGAAAGCATTCGCGAAACAAAATTCGAAATCGCGAAGGAAACCGAAAAGGAGCCTCCGAGATCCTCGTTCTTCAACGAGGAGGTCGACGACGCCGAATACAGCGAAATCGACGGAAAGCGTCTGGTAACGCTCGGCAAGATGACGCTCGATATCACCGCTCCCGAGGCTATATACGGCGAACGCAGAAACTGGAATTTCACCCCGATATCGCATCTTAAATGCGACACGGGCGTTTGCATAGCAGGTAAGCTTTTCCTTGTCGAAAGCAAGGAAAACTACGAAGGCGAAAAAATGACCTTCACGGTCTATATAACCGACAACACCGCATCCGTTTCGGGCAGATTTACCTGCAAAAAGAGCGAGGCTCCCAAGCTTAAGCCTCCGATGTACGTTATGGTTGCAGGTAAGGTCGAGC
>JAGBWF010000078.1 GCA_017629895.1 Clostridia bacterium | reverse complement strand
AGAAGGAAAACATTCTTCTGTCCTGCTCGTTTTGCGCGTATTTGTAAAAGAATTCGGCGTTGTCCTCGAAGCGTTGCTCGTAAGAAACGCCCTCGCGCTTCCAATGAGAAACATCCTTCGGCGGAAGATAGGTAAAATCGTCTACCATTCTGCCGCTGTCGGGTGCGATAGAGCCGATATAAAACGCGGCTTCATCGATATTCCGAAGCGTTTTCAATATATTTTCCGCAACACGCAGATGGACGACCCAGGTTGCCATTAATAGTTGCCCTTATCGCCGCGTTCGATTTCGCGTCTTGCGGTTTTTTCTGTTTCGACAGCACGCTTATCATAAAGCTTTTTACCCTTGCAGAGCCCGATTTCGACCTTAACCCATCTGCCCTTGAAATAAAGAGCGAGCGGGATAAGCGAATAGCTCTTCTGACCGACAGCGCCGAAAAGCCTGTCGATTTCTCTGCGGTGCATAAGAAGCTTTCTGGGGCGATAGGGATCGCGGTTAAAGATATTGCCCTTTTCGTAGGGGCTGATATGCATACCGTAAATAATCAGCTCGCCGTCATCGATACGGCAAAAGGAATCCTTAAGATTAACCCTGCCGTTGCGGAGCGATTTTACCTCGGTACCGAAAAGCTCAATGCCGGCTTCGAATTTATCTTCTACAAAATATTCGTGATATGCGGCGCGGTTATTTGCGATACCGCGAACAGAATCCGACATACGAACTCTCCTTTCTGTTTGTTGCTTTTGTATTATATACTATCTTTTCGGAAAAATCAACTTAAATTTTTCCCAAAACGAAATCTGCCTCGAAGCAATTCATTTCGGTTGTCGAATTATAAGCCGAAACGACGAATCTTCCGCCCTTTTCATCGGAGGAGAGCTTTAAAGTATCGCCGATTTTTGCTTCGTGCTGGAAGATTATGCGGATTTCCTTGACGTAATCTTCTTTTCGGTCGTAGGGAAGAATATCGAGCGAAATATCCGAATAAACGCAGTTGTTAAGGTGGTCGTTTTCATCGAGGTCGGAAAGACGCACGGTGCGCTCTTCGCGTTCGGTAAGCTCCTTCGCATCGAGCGAGCGGGGGATCTCTATCGTCGCGCAGTCTATATTGTGCTCGGTAAGCTCGAAGGGGAATTCCTTCGGTCTTACAAGACGGCGCGTATCGTATTTTACGATCACCCATTGCGTTGTCGCGTGGATGATTTCCTCGCCGTCGCGGTAGAATTCGAATTCGCGCACCGAGGTAATGCCCGAAACGCGATTATGGTAGGTGCGCGCCTTCAGCTCGTCGTATGCAAATATCGGCTTTTTGATATCGATTCCGAGCTTAACGAGCACGAAAACCATATTGACGTCGCGCATCTGATTATAGGTACAGCCCATCGCGTCGCAATCCTCGCGCGCTAGCTGCTGCATTATTTTTTGAAGCGCCGAGGGCTTGAGCGTGCTGTTCGGGTAAACGTCGAAGCTTGCGACCGTTATATTCTTTTCAAGCATTTCAATCTATATCGGCGAGCGGGTTTTTATCCGCCGCCTCCTCCAGCTTTTTGTTTGTAAGGTGGGTATATATCTGTGTCGTGGTGAGCTGCTCGTGCCCGAGTATGTCCTTCAGCGTGAGCACGTCGACCTCGCCCTCGTTATACATCAGCGTTGCGGCGGTATGGCGGAGCTTATGCACCGAAAGACCTCTTCCGCCCAAGCCTGCAAGGTCGAGATATTTATAAACGAGCGTCTGAACCATCTGGTTCGAAATCCTTGTGCGGCGCGAGCTGAGGAAGAGCGCCTGCTTGTCGATTATCGGCTGTCCGTGCTCGGTGGCTTTGCTCTGGCGGACCTGCAGATAGGCAATAAGTGCCTTACGGCAGGCGTTGTTAAGATAAACCACGCGCATTTTATTGCCCTTACCGGTAACGAAAAGCTTTGTCATATCGTCCGAAATATCGTGAAGATTAATGCCCACAAGCTCGGAAAGACGCATACCGCAGTTTAAAAACAGAGTAAGTATACAATAATCGCGCTCATAGGTAGGGCAATCGCGGGGGACGCTTTTAAGAAGCATTATGCTTTCCTCGAGCGACAAATATTTAGGCAGTGCGGGCTTGACCGTCGGGCTATCGATATCCTTCGCGGGATTGTTGGTGAGCCTGCGCGATTTCGCGGTGTGGTATTTATAAAATGCCTTTATTGCGGAAAGCCGTCTTGCACGGATACGGACTCCGTTGCCTCTGCCCGACGAGAGATAGAGCAAAAACGAATAAACCTCGTCCGCGCGGACCGATTCGGCAAGCGCATAATCGAGCTCGGCGAGGCTTACCTCGGTCATTTCGACGCGGTCGGGCTTTTCGCCGCGGCGGGTAACTATAATATATCGGAAGAAAAGTACAACGTCGTTGACGTATTCGCGTACCGTCAGCTCCGAGCAGTTTTGTATCGAGCCCTTGTAGCCTGCAAAGGTAACTATAGGCTCTGGCAGAGCGGTGTTTATCATACTTATCCTCCCATTCGCATTGCATAGGGCAATTATAACTCAAAAGGGGGAGAAAATCAAGAAAAATTTTATACAATAGGGAATTTGTGAGGCTTTTGGCGTTCTTCGCTTGACAAATATCGGGGAAGCGTATATTATAAATGTATAAAAATATCGGAGGAATGAAATGAATTATATCATACCTGTTGAAAAAGAAATCGATTTTTCCCGCGCGGAAAAGGCGATGATATCCAATTACAAATGGACCGAGGGCTATGCGCCCGAGGCGTATGCACAGCTTATCTGCATACTCGGCAGAGGCTTTGCATTGCGTATGACCTGCAAGGAGGTAAACCCCAAGGCTGTATACACAAACTACAACGATCCGGTTTACAAGGATTCCTGCATGGAATTTTTTGTAAGCTTCAATCCCGAAAGCAAGCTCTATATGAATTTCGAAATGAACTCGAACGGCGCGTTTCTTGCTGCTGTCCGTACCGAGCGCGCGAACAAAACTCCTATCGATACTCTCGCGCCGCTTCCCGAGGTGAAGGCAGAAAAGACCGAAAGCGGCTGGAGCGTCGAGGTGTTCTTCCCGAATGAGCTTATCGGTGCGCTTTTCGGCAAGGACAGCTTTAAATCGGGCGAAAGCTTCAAGGGCAACTTCTATAAATGCGGCGATGAAACCGAAATCCCTCATTTCGGAATGTGGTCGCCCATCGAAAGCGAAAAGCCCGATTTTCACCGTCCCGAATTTTTCGGTACCTTCACGATCGAGGCGTAAAATATGAAAACAAGACGTATTTTCGCGCTTACTTTATGTGTTT
>JAGBWF010000077.1 GCA_017629895.1 Clostridia bacterium | reverse complement strand
GGCTCCTCCTGCCATATTTCGCGGTATATCTCCTTCGGCGAAAAAACTCTGCCGATATAGCTCATAAGCAGCTTTAGAATTTCATATTCGGTCGGGGTGAGCTGTATCGGACAGCCGTCTCGGGTTACGAGCTTTGCCGAATCGTCGAGTTCTATTCCGCCTACGCAAAGAACGTCCTTCTTTATCCTGCCGGCGCCGAGCTGCATGTATCTGCGGAGCTGTGATTTAACCCTTGCCGAGACCTCGATGGGATTAAACGGCTTGGTTATATAGTCGTCCGCTCCGACGGTAAGCCCCAATATTTTGTCGCTGTCCTCGCTTTTTGCGGTTATAAGTATTATCGGAACGTTGCTTTTTTCGCGTATTTTGATCATCGCCGATATACCGTCGAGCTCGGGCATCATTATATCCATAAGGATAAGATGTATTTCCTCGCGCTCGATAAGCGAAAGGGCGTCATTTCCGTTGAACGCCTCGAAAAGACGGTGGCTCGGATCGGTAAGATAGATTTTCAGTGCGTTTACGATATCTCTGTCGTCGTCGCAGATAAGTATATTATACACAGCGTATTCCTCCTTTTTTGCTTACGAGGCTATTATAACTCAAACAAAATGAATTTTAAAGAGGGGAAGTCATTAAGAATTTATTAAGATGCATCGAAATCGCGGCAAAAACAAAAAGCTCACTTTGCGGTGAGCTTTGATTTTTATCAGGATTGTTTTTTTGCCTCGACGACGGTGATGTTTGTTACGGGAATGCCGGTCTGCTCGAAAACGATATCGGTTATCTGCGTAAGCTCGTCGGGGAGAAGTCCGTTCTGGTTGACGATGACCGAGCAGGAATCACCGCTGATTACGGCAACGCAGTTACCGATGCCCTTTGCCTTTACGAGCGTTTCGATATTGGCCTCGGCGGACATATCGTCGGCGATGTCGGCGATGCTCGCAAGGGCATCCTCCTTGGCATCGGGAAGTGTGTCGGGGCTTTCGGCTATCTCGCGCAGGACCTCAAGCGCGGAGTCGCGGACTTGAGTGCGGTTGATTATCGCCATCGCGAAGAAATCCTCGGCGGTTTCGGGGCTTGCATTGATGTTTTCTCCGCTTTCGACGTCCGCGCCGGCGTCGTTTTCCTCTGCCGAGCTTGAATCTGCAAGCAGAGTATTGCCGAGCACACGGTTGCCCTCGTCCGTCGGAGTGTCGGGAGAAGTGCCGACGAGCGTGCTTACGAGAACTGCGGCGCAGATCAGCATAACGCACCCCACGGTAATAAACGCTTTGGTTCCGATAAGCTTTTTCCAATCGATGCCTTCGAGCTTTTTCTTTGCTTTTTCAAAATGCTGCTTGATATCCATAATATCCTCCGTATGTAATTATTTTCAGGTCTGAACGCTGATTCGGTTGCTTTTTATGTCGAAAAGGGCGCACATAAGCTCGATAATGCGGTATTGCGTTTCATAGGAAGCCTTTCCGCAAACCACAGCCACTCCCGCTATCTTCGGCATTTTTTCCTCGATAACAAGCGGCAACTCGCCGTTTTCACCGTCTGCGAGCACGATGGTTTTATCGGTCTGCTTGCCCTGATCGGTTTCGTTTATATGCTGGTCGGTGGCGTAGATATAGCTGTATCCGCTCTCGAGTGTGATAAACACCGAGCAGCTTTTCACCTCGGGAAGCTCGTATATCAGCCTTTCCGCCTTTTGCTCGAGGAGCGCGCAGTATTCGGCAGAGGTAAGCGCCCTTGCGTCTTCGGAAGCGCTTTCGGCTGCTTCTTTATCGCCCGCGGGCAGAAGCAGAAGCACCACCGCGGCGACGATTCCGACGATTATAAACGAAAAGCCCTTTTTGCCCGATGCGGCTTTTATTTTTTTGAGCAGATTATCAGACTGCAATGACCTTCACCCCTGTTCCGAGCATATTTTCGAAATATCCGTAAACCCTTTCGGCATATTCGCCGTGCTCGCTTCCGAGCGCGAGAATTATCTCCTCGACCGTCGGCTCTTCTTTAGCCCAATCTATTATTATGTCGGCGTACACCGCCTTTATTCCGAATTCGGCGAAAAGCATTTCGCATAAATATTCCTCCGCCTGCTTTTCGGCGCTCTCGCAGGAAAGCGAATAGAGGCTCGGCACGCCGTCTGCGCTCGGCAGAGAGGTGTCGGGTATTCCGTCATAGCCGATATCCGAGAGCTTTATGCTTTTGAGCGGAGATATTATTATAACGATGCAGATAAGCGAGACGACGTATTTGAGATATTTTTCGAATCCGTCGGCAAGAAGCGTGCAGATCGCGCCGCAGACCGATGCGGCAAGCAGAGTTTGAAAATACGAACTCATACGGTTACCCCCGTTTTTATAAAAACCGCCAACGCGATGATCGCCACCGCCCCCGCACCTGCGGTAAGCGCGAGCAGGATCCCCGTGATTCCGCCGATATCGTATAAAAATCCGCTTTCGCGCTCGCATCCGAGCGTTTTTGCACACACGGCGCACAAAAGAAGCATCAGCTTGTGAAGCGCGACGGCGATTATCGGAGGGAGCACCGCCGAAAGCACCAAAACCACGCCTGCCGCACCGACCGTGCCCTTTACGACCGAAACCGATGCGATAACCGTGCGCGACGCCTCGCCGAGCATACCGCCGATTACCGGTACGAAGGTACCTGTTGCGAATTTTATGCTTCGGGTTATATAGGTGTCTCCCGCCGATGCGACCGAGGTCTGAAGATAGAGAGTAAAGCCGAGCAGAGAGAAGATAAAAGCCATAAGCGTCGTGGCGGTATTTTTCACCAAAGCGGCGACCGACGAAAGATTAACGCTTTGCGGAACCGCGCCGACAAGGCAGACGGCGAAGGAGATGCGCAAAAGCGGCAAGAGCACCTTTGTGCAGATATTCGAAAGCACGGTTAAAAACAGAGTAAGCCCCGCTCCGCTCGCCGCACCCGCACCTGCCGTGCCGCCCATTGCGTGAAGCGACGCCATTATCGGCATAAGCGAGCTTACGGCAAGATTCAGCGCCTCCATCGAGGCTATAACGTATATAAAAAGATTATAAAGCAGGGAATAGGTTATTCCCGAAAGCGAAAGTACCGAGGCGTAACGGCATATCGGTCCGAGCGTGCCCGAGTCGGTAAGCTCGAGCGAGTGCATAACCGCCGCAAGCAGAACGAATGCGAGAATCATACCGAACGAGCGAATAAGCCCGACGCCCGCGCCGCTCAGATAATCTCTTATAACGGCTAACGCCTTTTCGAAGATATTTATAGTTTTGTCGCCGCTCAGCTCTTCGGAATCGAGATATCCGCTTTCGATTTCGTTTGCACCCGCGGTGTCTGCAATGCTTTGCGCCTCCTCGGAATAGGCGCGTGCGTTCAGAGGAAGTGCGGCGGCTATGAAAATCGGGAGAAGCAGGCTTAAAAGCTTTTTCATTTTAAAAGATCCTTTGCGATTTCAAAAATCTGCTGTATCACGGGGAGGCTTGTCAGTACGATACCCGCCTTGCCTGCAAGCTCTATATGCGAGCCGAGCGACGCCTCGCCGCAATCGCGGCAGATATCCGACGAAAGCCTGCAGCAGAGCGATATCGCGAGAGCTTTGAGCATAAGCGCAAAGTAACCCGAAGCTCCGCTGTCATCGGCTATGCTTTTTACAAGCGAAACGAACGGAGCGACGGACTCTGCGACGTAAACAAATATAAGGACCGCACTGACCGCGACGGCTGTTTCGGCAAGCTCGGGACGGAATCTTCTTATTATTGCGACGGTAAGGGCAGAGGCGATGCCGAAGCCGCAGAGCGAAAGAATACTCACAGCCCGAAAACGCGCTTGAGCGTCGAAAAGAGAGTGCTTATTTCCCCTGCGAGAAGCAGCATTGCGATAATAACGCCCGCGACGGTAACGAAGGTCGCCTGCTCGTCGCGCCCGCTTTTCTGAAGTATCTGGACTGCTACGCTTACGACCAAACCGATCCCCGCTATTTTCAATATAAGTGAAATTCCCACAAGGCCCTCTCCTATAAGAGTATAATTGCCGTCATAAGCCCGATAAGAAGGCAGACCGTCTTTATGCTTTTTTGCTTTTCGGGGAGCGATTTTTTGAGGCTTGCCCGAGAAAGCGATATGATTTCCTTACAGTATTCGATACGCTTCAGCTGTTCGTCGAGCGGCAGATTCCCGAGCGTTTCTCCGAAGATATAAAGCTCCCGCTTTATATCGCCGTCGGTGTCGAGCAGGGCAACGGCCTCGCTCCATATCGGCTGCAGGCTTCTTTGCGAGCGCAGAAGCGGAAGAAATCCGAGGGCTTCGAGACGCTCGTTTTCGAATTCGCCGAAGATGAGATAAAGCGGAGTGCGGAGCGACGATATCTGCCTTTGCATATCCGAAAAAAGCAGGTCGAGAGCGTCGAGCGTGCAAAGCTTCTCTTTTTCGGAGTCGGCGAGAAGAGCACCGAAAAAATACGAGCAGAGAGAAATGAGAATTGCTCCGATGAGGTTCATGCTTCAAGCTCCGGAAGCCGCGCTTTTCTGTCGTCGCCGAGCGTTACGAAAAGCGAAAACACACCGAGCTCGACAAGCCTGCCCAGCCGTCCTTTTTTAATAAGCTCGCTCGGATGCGTGCAGTGTGCCGAGGCGATGAGCGCAACCCCCGTGCTTTGCGCTACGAGCACGGCTTCCGCTTCGCTCTCGGTTATTTCGTCGCAGATGATTATTTCGGGGGACATGGTTCTTGTGAGCATGGTTATCGCCTCTGCCTTCGGTATGCCCGAAAGTATATCGCAAAGCCCGAAAAGCGTGCCGCTCGGCGCTATCTCGCAACGCTCGTCCGCAATACAGACGCGCATCGGATTTATTCCCTCCCCGCGTGAAAGCAGGAACGCCGCGCTTCGCAAAAAGGTGGTCTTTCCCATTGCAGGGGGAGCGCAGACAAGCGTGTCGCGCACACCCCTTTCGGCAAATTCGCGAACGAGTATTTTTGCGGCGTCCGGAATTAGTCGGTGCAATCTTATCGAAACCGAATATATCTCTCCGATTCCGCCTCTGCCGTCGCTTCTGCCGCAGATTCCCGCTCTGCCGCCCTCGGAAAGCGGAATAAAGCCTCTTGCGATAAATTCGTCGCAGGTGTAGCGCGAGCCCTCGGTGAGCTTCGAAACACATTCGAGTATTTCAAGCGAAGTGGCGCACATCGCCGAAGAAACGGGGCAGGCTCTGCCGCTCTCGTCGAAGGTGAGGTTTTTTCTGCCTGCCGTTGCCGAAATCGGCGAATCCTTGCGGAGCCGTATCTCATCGATAGACAAAAGCAGATTTTCGGGAAGCGAGTGCAGTGCCTTCGATATCCTTATCGGCAGATAACGGAAAAGTATTTCGGAGGTGTTCATTTTTTCAGCCTTTCGACGATGCCTTTTATGCGTTCCCCTGCGAACAGGAGCAAAAACAGAGCGAAAATCCCGATATATACTGCGCTTCCCGCCGCCGCGGAGGAGATTCGCGAAAGCCGAAGTGCACCCAAAACCGCTCTCGAGGCAAGCCCTCCTGCAAGCGATGCGAAAAGCGGGAGCAGAATATCGGTCCTCATTCGCGGCTTTATACCCGTAACCTTAAAAAGTCGTATTCTGCAAAGCAGATAGGTAAAGGTGTTCGATATCACGAGAAGCCACAAATATCCGCGGTCGCCCGTGCGTGAGACCATCAAAAGAATAAGTATCACGCGGAGAACCGAATTGTATACCGAGAATTTAAGTGTTTCCACCTGCTCGCCGATAGCCTTCAAGAGTCCGTCGCTTACCGTTTCGACGTACATAAACGGGGTAACGAGCGAGAGTATTTTTATCGCCTCTTCGGTGTTTTCGTTCGGATAAAACGCCTCGCCTATTTCGCCGCTCAAAAAGAAGAACATACCGCCCACGGCAACCGAAAGAATAGAAACGAACGACATTATCGAGCTTATCCGCGCATAGAGCGGTCGCCTGTTTTGCAAAAGATTCAAACGGCTTATTTCGGGGGTGAACACCGAAACGAGACTTGCCAGAAAGGCGAAGGGGAAAAAGAGTATCGGAACCACCATTCCGCGTATCATACCGAACTGCGAAAGCGCGTATCCGCGGTCGCCCGAATATTTTTCGAAAACAAACGGTATAAGAAGCGTTTCGGCGGTGTGCAGAATGCTTGTGAGATAAACCGAAAGCGATATCGGAAGGGTTACCGATATAAGCGAGCGCATACTGTCCTTCTGCGTTTCGGTCGGCAGGTCTTTGGCGCGTGCTTTGCGCTCGGGTATGCTTCTGAATAGGAAAAGATATGTAAATGAGCAGATCTCCGAAACGGTAACCCCGATCACGATTCCGCCGCACAGCGCGCCTATATCCTCGCTTGACGCCATTACGACGTTCAGAAGCAGAGCGATAACCGAAATTTTCACTATCTGCTCGAAAAGGCTTGCCGAGGAGGTTACCGTTACCTTTTGATTTGCGATAAACCATCCCTTTAAGCAGGCGGCGAGCGCCATAAACGGCATACTCAGCGCGAGTATCCGAAGAGGCGCCGCACAGCGTGCATCGCCGAGAAATCTTACCGCGGCGACATCCGCAAGCGAAAGCATAAGCATTGTCGCAACCGCGCTGACGACCGTGCTTGCAATAAGGGAATTTTTAAAAAGCTGTCTTGCGTCGCCTCCGCTTCGCTGGCTCTTTTCGGCGACGAGACGCGAAACCGAAACGGTAAAGCCTGCCGTCGCGAAGGTGGAAAACATCGTATAAACACTCATTATGAGCTGATAAAGCCCCATGCCCTCGCTCCCGATGCGCGCCGAGAGAAAGAGGCGCAGAAAGACGCCCAGAAGCTTGTTTATAAGCGAAAATAACGTCATCGCCGCCGCGCCCTTTATAAGTACGCCCGCCTTGCTTTTTATATCGATCACTCCGTTTTATTTTCTGGATAAAAGTGCAAAAAAGAGCTTTTTCAGGAGCGAGGAATAGGAAACTCCCACCACCGCTTCGGCGGTATAGATCGCACTTTGTCCGACAAGCTCGCCGTTTCGGTAATAAAGCACGGCTCCGACCTCGGTGTTCGCATCTATCGGTGCCTGCAGGCTTTCGCGCAGCTCGAGCTTTATCTCGGTCTCGGCTTTATCGCCCTTTTCGCAAAGTATGCTTATCGGCTCCGCCTTTAAAGCCACGCTTTCGCTCACGCCGCGCTCGACCTTCATCGGCTCGATGTGCGGAAGAGAGGGGGTTACGAGCGTATAATTGGCAAATCCGCAGTCGAGCAAGCCCTTTGCCGCGGCAAAGCGTTTGTCGCTCGATTCTCCGCCGAGCACAACGGCAATCAGCTTCATGCCGTCGCGTTCGGCAGTGCCCGAAAGGCAATATTTGGCCTCGCCGGTATATCCCGTCTTCATTCCGGTTGCGCCCTTATAAAAGCGTATCAGCTTGTTTGTGTTGGCGAGCCCGAAGCTGCCGTTGCGGATTGTATCCATCCATATCGTAGTATAGTTGAAAATAAGGCTGTGCTTCATCAGCTCGCGGGTGATTATCGCGACGTCGAGCGCGCAGGAATAGTGGTTTTCGGCGGGAAGCCCGTTTGTGTTGGCAAAGCTGCTGTCTGCGCATCCGAGCTCGCGCGCACGCTCGTTCATTCTGGAAACGAACGCCGCTTCGCTGCCGCAGATATGCTCTGCCAGAGCGACGGTTGCATCGTTTGCGGAGGCGACCATGACCGATTTCAGAAGATCGTCCACCGACATCTGCTCGCCCGCCTCCAAAAATACCTGCGAGCCGCCCATGCTTGCCGCGTATTCCGAAACGGTAACCGTTTCGCCGAGCGATATTTTTCCGCTGTCGATCGCTTCGGCGACAAGAAGCGCGGTTACTACCTTCGTAACCGAGGCTATCGGAAGCCGTTCGCGCTCGTTTTCGGCGAAAAGCACTCTTCCTGTCGAAAATTCCATCAAAAGCAGTGCCTTTGCACTTCCGTCGCTTTTGTATTCTGCGCTTGCGGGTGCGAACCAATAATCGCTTATCACGGCGTCGTAGGGATAGATCTCCGCCGTTTCGTTCGCATCGGCATTTAATGGAGCGAAAAGCAAAAGCAGGGAAAGGATAATGGATGTAAGCCTTTTCATAAAAATCTCCGTTCGCGTTTACTTGTTAAATACTATTCATTCCGCGCTTTCGGTATTCCAAAACGGGCGAAACAAAAAAATAAACCGAAAAAAGATAAAATTTATTGAAAAAAACCGAAAATTTTTCTTGTAATTCGTGTAAGTAACTGATATAATATTTCATCATATTTTTATAAAACAGCAGGAGGAACACGATTATGCAAAATAACCTTCGTCCCGAATCTATGGCTCGTATAACCAATTTCGAGCTTGCCAACGCATTT
>JAGBWF010000076.1 GCA_017629895.1 Clostridia bacterium | reverse complement strand
GTCGATGAGGACAAGGTAACCCTCCTCAACTCGTCGCTCCCTAACCGCCCCTCCACCGCTAAAGCGGTCCCCCTCCCCGTACACAGGGGCGGCGGTTCGCATCGTTTCATCATTATATCCTCGATACTTTAACGTTGCTTTAACCGCAACACCCCCTCCACCACACGAAACAAAAAGCAAGGAGAAGCTATGCAACGCAAGTACAATAAGCGCTTGATTCCGCTTGCAAGAACACTCCGAAAGAATATGACGCGTGAGGAAAAGCACTTGTGGTACGATTTTTTGCGTAACCATCCCGCGAGGTTTACGCGCCAAAAGGTTCTCGGCAAATATATCGCCGACTTCTATTCGAGCCGTGCAAAGCTTGTAATCGAGCTTGACGGTACTCAGCACTTCGAGCCCGACGCGCTTGAATACGATAAACAACGAACCGAATTTATCGAGGAATACGGGGTTACGGTTTACCGCGTATGGAACTGGGAGCTGAATACGAATTTCAGCGGTGTATGTCAGGGCATACAGGAATTTGTCGAGGATATCATACCCGAAATTGTTAATGAATACGATAATACCCAATAACGCGCACCCTCAAACGACACACAGAAAATTATTCGGATTTAAAGGTTTTTGAGGAGAGCGCGAGAGGAGCTTTTTGCAAAAAGTTCCTCTCGCAACCCCTCGCAAACATCTCGCACCCCCCCTTTCAAAAAACGAAAAGGAAACAAAACTATGAAAATACTCTACGTAGCGGGCGAAGCATTGCCCTTTGCATCATCCGGCGGACTTGGCGACGTTATCGGCTCGCTTCCGGCGGCGATGAACGAATCGACCGAGCACGACATCCGCGTCGTGATGCCCCTTTATTCGCAGATACCCGAGACCTTCCGTAAAAAATTCGAGTTTCTCGGCTCGAAATATATAAAGCTTTCGTGGCGCGAGCAGTACTGCGGCATTTTCAGATACGTCCATAAGGGCGTAACCTTCTATTTCCTCGATAACGAGTACTATTTCCGCCGCTATGCGCTCTACGGCGAATACGACGACGGCGAACGCTTTGCCTTCTTCTGCCGTGCCGCGCTCGAGATACTGCCCGAAATCGACTTTATCCCCGATATACTCCACGCGCACGATTGGCACGCCGCGCTGAGCGTTATCTATTTGAAGCAGTGCTATGCAAAAACCGACGAAAGATACGCAAATATCAAATCGGTGTTCACTATTCATAATATACAGTATCAGGGTCAGTACGATATGGCGATACTCGGCGACGTGTTCGGGCTTATGGCTTGGGACAGAGAGGTTGTCGAATACAAAGGCGGCATAAATCTTTTAAAGGGCGCTATCGTCTGTGCCGACAGAGTGAGCACGGTAAGCCCCACCTATGCGAAGGAGATACTTTCGCCCCAATTCTCGCACGGGCTCGATAACGTGCTGAACGCAAATTCGTTTAAGCTTTCGGGCATTTTGAACGGTATCGACAGGGATTACTATAATCCGAGCAAGGATAAGGAAATTTTCGCGAACTTCTCGACACGCAATATGGCGGGCAAGGCGGAATGTAAGCTCGGCTTGCAGAGAATGCTCGGGCTTCCCGAAAGAGACGTGCCGATGATCGCCGTTATCTCGCGACTTGTGAGCCATAAGGGACTCGACCTTGTGATGCTTGCGGGCGAGGAAATGATGAAGGGCGATATCCAGCTCGTCATACTCGGTATGGGCGATAAGGGCTACGAGGATTATTTCGCGTCGCTCGCCGACAGATACCCCGAAAAATGTAAAACGCTTATAACCTATAACCGCGATTTAAGCAAGCAGATATATTCTGCGGCGGATATATTCCTTATGCCCTCGAAGAGCGAGCCCTGCGGCTTGGCACAGATGATAGCCTCGCGCTACGGCACGGTGCCCGTAATACACGAAACCGGCGGACTTTACGACAGTATAAAGGATATAGGCTGCGAAAAGGGCGGAAACGGATTTACCTTTGCGGCGTACAGCGCTTATGAAATGCTCGGCTCTGTAAACCGCGCGGTGTCGCTTTATTATAACGACCGCGAATATTTTGATAAACTGCGTAAAAAGGTAATGCGCGTAGACTTCTCGTGGAAGCAGAGCGCACTCTCTTATACGGAGCTATATAACCAACTCTAAGATATAAAAAGGATTTTTCACCAATGGCAACTAAACTCAGCGCCTCTGAAATACGCGAGGCACTTAACCAGAAGCTTTCGAGATATTACGGAATAAGCGAAGGCGACGCTGATCTTAATCAGATCTATAACGCTACCGTTCTTTCGGTGCGCGATATTCTCGCGACGAAGAATAAGGAATTTACCGACGAGGTAGTAAGGACCGAGGCAAAGCAGGTCTACTATATGTGTATGGAATTCCTTATCGGCAGATCGCTCAAGATGAATTTGTGTAACCTCGGTATCGAAGAAGAATACCGCAAGGTTCTCAAAAAAATGGGCTTCGAGCTCGACGATATTTATGAATGCGAAACCGATCCCGGCTTGGGCAACGGCGGCTTGGGCAGACTTGCATCCTGCTTTATGGATGCGCTCGCATCGCAGGATTATGCTGCAAGAGGCTATTGTATTCTTTATGAATACGGTCTTTTCAAGCAGCGCCTTGTCGAAGGCGAGCAGTTAGAGCTTCCCGATATCTGGCTTCCCGACGGTCAGAACTGGCTCATCCCCCGCCACGACAGAGCGGTAACCGTTCGCTTCGGCGGTAGGGTTCGCGAGGAGTGGAAGGAAAACCACTGCGAGATAATCTACGAGGATTATAACGAGGTCGAGGCAGTCCCCTACGATATGCTCATTTCGGGCGGCGCAGGCAAGGCGGTAAACACCTTAAGGCTTTGGAAGGCAAGAGATATAAATAACTTCAATATGGAGGCGTTCTCTCAGGGACAGTATCTTAAGGCTGTCGAGGAAAATACGCTTG
>JAGBWF010000075.1 GCA_017629895.1 Clostridia bacterium | reverse complement strand
TGAGATAATCGCCGCTTACAGCCTCGCCCTCGGGCTTATAGGAGATGGTGCCGAGAGTATCGTAAGCGTTCTTAACCATTTCGTTATACTTTACGTCCTCGGAAACGGTTTCCTCCTCATTGGCGATAACGCTTATCTCGTCAACGAACAACCAGGTGTTCTGTTTCTTCGCGATAAGTCTGATATAACGCGCCTTGAGATAGAAATCACACTCAAAAACGCCTTCCTGTCTCACGTCTGCTTCGAACTCGGGGAGAGACATGGTGCCGACAGGCTCGTATTTTCTGCCGTCGCTCGATACGTAAACGTCGACCGACTGGGGAGGCGCGATGCCTGCCTCGGTGGAGCAGAGATAGCCCATTACGACCTTGTAGATCTTGTCGTGTCTTTCACCGAGGTCGATGGTTACTCTTAATTCGTTTCTGGCGTTATAGCCTGCATAATTCGAGTTTGTATATTCAAGGCCCGTTGCGGGAGCGAGCACGCCGTCGGTCAGCTATGCGGCATGATCGTCGGGATACTTATCGCCCGCGGGATAGTTTACAGTATAGGACTTACCCTTGCTTATTACGGTTGCAAGCTCGGGATTTTCCACGGGAATACGCTCACCGCTGTAGCTCACATCAAAGGACGAGTCAACAGATTCATCGGTGCTCGTTTCGCCATTTCCGTCGCACGCGGTAAGCAAAGGAATCATCATCGCCGCAATAAGCATCAAAGCGACGAACGAAATCGAAAATTTCTTCATTTATCTTTCCTCCGTTTGTTTTGTAACGGCAAGCCGCAGAAGCGTTTTTCTTTTTACGGCTCTTTTCCGTTACGTTAGGTAATACCAAAGAATTATAACACAAACAAACCGCCTTTTCAACCTTTTTGCCAAATACTCGGTTTTTTGTACGAAGTGTCAAACCGACACTCTCCGTATTGTGTATATTGACATCCGAAAGCTTAACTTTTGCCCTTTATCGCCTTTATAATAGCGTAAGCCGCGCCTACAGCCGCCGCGATACCCAAGCCGATAGCGATCTTCTTTTTGTTTTTCTTTATAAAACGCGTTGCGCGTGCTCCTCTCGGCTCCTGCGGGATCTCGCTTTCTTCGCAATCGGGCTCGCACTCGGTCGGCTCGGAAGCCTTCGCGGCAGATGCACTCGGATAAACGGATACAGGCTCGGTGCAAGCGTTCTTGTCGACGGTCGGCTCGGCTGCTTCGGTTGCTTCGACCGCTTCGGCAGGCTCGACCGCTTCGGCAGGTGCAGGGGGAAGCTCTGCTTCTTCCGCCTCCTCACATACCTTAGGTCCAAAATCGGCTTCTGTCAGCGTTCCTTTTATAAATTTATAAAGCTTTTCATAGAGCGCGCGCATCGAATCCTCCTTCGATACCGCACAGCTATAGAACACGCCCGGACCCGCCGCCTGATAATAGGTGTGCACCGTTTCGGTCATCATACCGTTTCTCATACAAGCGATCATATACTCGTCGAAAAGCCTCGAATATTGCTCGCGCGTTTCGGCGTTCTTCACACCGTGATGCACCTCGAGCTCAACGCCGAAGCCGTATTTTTTGCAAAGCTCGGTAAAATCGGACATCATTGCCTGAGGATCCCTTCCGAGCACCTGCTGGAAGGAAAGACCGGGCTGCATCGTCGTGCAGTCAAAGCCGATTTTTTCCGCCTTTTCGCTTCCGCCCGCCTGAAAATAGGGTATGAAAACGCATTTATATCCGCGCTTGTGCAGATTTTCGACACAGCGTTCGGCAAAATATTCCTCGTTGTCTCTGTTCGCACGGGAAGCCGATTCGTTGTTCCAGAACCAGCCGTCGATAACGATATTTTGAAGCTGCTCGATTTCGAACCTTCTCGTAACCGTATCGACAAACGATGCGTAGGCATCGATGCAATCGTCGTCGGTGAGAAGCTTTTCCTCTATTCCGTCGCCGTTCAGATCGCCGAAGGGCTCGCTCGATACCTTCGGCACGGGCGCGGTAAGATAAACCTTGTGCTTATAATCGGGTGCAAGCCCCAATTTTTCCTTTATTTCTGCAACCGCCTCATCGAGCGCCTTCAGGTTCTGTCCGTCGGCAAAAAGCTCCTCGATAACGAATTCCCAGTCCGAAAGCTTGGAGGGGCCTCCGTGATAGCCGAGAGATGCGCCCGAAGGGCATCTGCCCTGCACGGTAAGAAGCATCACTGCGTCGAACATAGTATCGACAGGCTTGCCGTCGCGGTCGATATAAGCGATATAGGGGATAAAATCGTCCTTTCTCAGCTTCGCGACACGCTCGTCCTCGGGCCAATAGCCGAAATACAAAAGCGGAATATCGTATACGCCGAGCGAGTCTCTTGCCGCATAGGCGTTTTTGCTTATTTCTCTTACAGGCTCGCCCGAAAGCGAAGCCTCGTTTCCGTCTGCTTCGCCGCCGAATACCGCGATCTCATCGCAGAATACGTTTACCTCGACGGTGAAATCGATTCTCGCGTATCTCGCTCTTACGCTCCTTTCGAGCTCGCAGGAATAATCCGCGCGCACCTGAATACCGAACGAAGCGGGATAGGGCGTATCGACAATCGCAACGCGGTAAAAATCAACGCCGTTTTCGGAAAGCAAAAGCGACACCTTCTCGGGCGAATAGATACCCATATTCCTATCGTGAATAAAGCCTGCGGAAAATCCGCTCACGGAATATATATCGCCGAGGTCGATGACAAGACTTCTTCCGATTCCGCGATAAAAATGTGCCCATTTGCCGCTGTAGCATTTCGACGGATCGCCTGTCTTTCCGTCGGTGAGCATCGTCTTTTCGCCCTTTTCGACGGATGCATAGCAGTTTTCCATAGGAGCGCAGCTGCTTATAACAACCTCTTTGCCCAAAGCAAGATTTCTTTTAACCATTGATTTTTCCTACTCTTTCTCCGTAAAGCACGGCGGTTTCGGTTTCCTCTT
>JAGBWF010000074.1 GCA_017629895.1 Clostridia bacterium | reverse complement strand
ATTTGACCTCTCTGCCGTTTGCTATGTTATACGAACCGATTTTCAATTTCTTTGCAGGCACTGTACTTTCCTCACTCTCGTTAATTTCTGTGCTCTGTTCATTTACGGAAGAAGTATCTCCCTCGCCCTTTCCGCACCCGCTTATAAGCGTTGCCGATAATATCAAAACAAAAATAAGTACCGCGGAAATAATCCTTTTCATAGTACACCTCTGATTGTTTTTTTACAATATACCACATATTTGAGTAATTTGCAAGCGAAAAGAACAATAAACTTCAAATCAAACACGATATATCAAAAGCATAAAAAACGTCAACAACAGCAGAAAGGAAAAATTGAACAACGAAAAGGTTTTGACATAGGATGCGGATTTCCCCGGATTATACTTTGTGTATTCGCAGAAGGTAATAAGGCTCGCAAGAGATGATATAAGCGTACCTACCCCTCCGATATTAACGCCCACAAGCAATTCACTGTAATTTTCGGTAAACTGCGAGAGAAGAATAGCGGAAGGAACGTTACTGATTATCTGACAGGAAAACACGCTGAACAACAACGTACTTTTTTCGAGAAGTGCCGAAAAAACGTTCCTGACTGCGTCTATACGCGCCATATTACCCGAAAACACAAAGAAAAATACAAACGTCAGGAGAAGAGGATAGTCGACCGCTTTAAGTGCTTTTTTATCCGTAAACAAAAGTACCGACGGTATAACGATGAGCCCTACCCAATAAGGAATTCCCCTGAATACAATCGCGATTGAAAGCGAAAAGAGCAAAAGATACAGTATCGTTTTCCCTTTAGGAAGTACGTTTTCCGAATCCTTGATTTCCAACGGCTCGCTCTTGACAAAAATCATACAGCATACCGTAATTATAAATACCGACAAAAGAAAAGGCAGGATCATTATACCGATGAATTCACCGTTCGGAATATTGAATTTTGTATACAGATACAGGTTTTGAGGATTTCCGAAGGGGGTAAGCATACCGCCGAGGTTAGCGGCGATGTTCTGCATAATGAAGGTAAACGCCATATACTTCTCGGTACCGGTTGTGGTGAGAACAAAGTATCCCAACGGTAAAAACGTAAGAAGGGCCATATCGTTTGCGATAAGCATCGAGCCAACAAAGGTTATATATACAAGTGCTAAAACACAAAGCCTGATATTTCTGAACATCTTAACTATTTTTTCTGCCAGTGTATAGAAAAAACGAATATTCTTAAGCGCACAGACCACAGCGAGAACGCAAAACAGGCAAGAAAGCGTTTTTAAATCGAAATAGGATAAATATTCGCTGTCGGGCGGAATGAAAAACACGGTTACAAGTGCGGCAAACAGCGCCACGAACATAACCATATTCTTCTTGATATAATTTTTGATTTTTATAACCATTTCAAGCATCCTACGATATTAATGAACTAAATGAATTATAACATCCGAGGCTCACTTGTCAAGATTGAATTTTAATGGTAAAACTCAAAATTTACAAGGCTTTTTTGTGTTATATGCGTATACACCCATAGAACAGATAAGAGAAGCTTTATAAAACAAAAGACAGCGTGCCTGATATACCGAATTTTACGGTAAGCAAACGCTGTCTTTTATATTTTTTGATATTAACCGAGCATTTCGGAAACCGCTGTTAAAATGCCGAGCTTTCCGCTTTCATAGGTCAAGCCACCCTGAAGATAAACGAGATAAGGCTCGCGGAGAGGCGCATCGGCAGAAAGCTCGATAGAGCTTCCCTGTGTAAACGCGCCTGCCGCCATAACGACGGAATCGTTATAACCGGGCATTTCCCATCCCTCAGGTGTTACAAAGCTATCAACCGGCGAGCCCTTTTGGATACCCGCACAGAATTTCAAAACGTTTTCCGCATTGTGCAGGCGTATCGTCTGAATGATATCACTTCTTCTTTCCAAAGAAGGAGGATAACATTCAAAGCCGAGACTTTCGAACATTGCCGCCGCAAAATGTGCGGTTTTTACCGCCTGAGCTGTTATATGGGGTGCAAAGAAGAGACCCTTTATCATGGGCTTTGTGGCGCCCATAGAAGCACCTGCCTCCAGCCCTATTCCCGGAACAGTCAAGCGATAGGAAGCAAGCTCAACAGCACGCTTTGTACCGACGATATACCCACCCGTTTCGGCAATACCGCCGCCTGCGTTCTTTATAAGAGAGCCGACGAGAAGATCACCCTTTGGCTCACGCTCCTCGGTAAACTCGCCGTAGCAGTTATCGACAACGAGATAAACGCCGTCGAACTCGCGTACGAGCTCGAAAAGCTTATCGATTTCGTTTACGGTTAAAGTTCTTCTGTCTCCGTAGCCCTTCGAACGCTGAACGAAAACAACCTTAACGGTTTTATCGCGTTCAAGGTATTTTCTCACCGCTTCGTAATCGAGAAATTTACCGTCGATAAGCGAAATTTCTTCGTATTTGACGCCGTATTCGATAAGCGAGCCTTCGCCGTTATTTCCGCTCTCGCCCAAGCCGATAACGTTATCGAGGGTATCGTAGGGCTTTCCGCTGACAGAAAGCATCGTATCGTTAGGTCGCAAAATGCCATAGAGTGCTATAGCAAGTGCGTGAGTGCCCGAAATAATCTGCGAGCGCGCAAACCCCGCTTCCGCGCCGAAAGCTTCGGCGAACATCTTATCGCAAAGATCTCTGCCGTCGTCGTTATAGCCGTATCCGCAGGTAGAATTGAAATGTCTGTCGGAAAGGCGGTTTTCGCGAAATATCGACATAACCTTCTGCGTATTGAAGAAAGCGGTTTTATCTATTTCCGCGAATATCTCGGAAAGCTTTTTTTCCGACTCATCGGCAAGCTTTAATAATTTTTCACTGAACATATCTATCTTCCGTTTTTTATTCCGCGCCGTTTTCGATAAATGCAATCAAAAGGTCGGCACAAGCCTTGAGGTCATCGGTATCGATGGTTTCAACGGGAGTGTGAACGTATCTTGTAGGAAGCGAGATGCAGCCTGCATAAGAGCCCGCTGCCGTAATCTGCATCGCAGAGGTATCGGTACCGCCTGCGAGCAAAACCTCGTACTGATACTTGATTCCCTTCTCTTCTGCAAGATCGGTGAGTCTGTCTACAATCTTGCGCGAGCAGATAACCGAGCTGTCTTTGATCTTGATAGCGGCACCGTTGCCGAGCTTTGCGGTTAAATGATTAGGGTTACCGCAAGCGGGTGCGGGAGTAACGTCAAGAGCGATGGAATAATCGGGCATTACCGCGAAGGTCGAGGGCTTTGCGCCTCTGCAGCCAACCTCTTCCTGAGTAGTGAATACAAAATACGTATCGTATGCGGGAGTGTCGCAGTTTAATGCGGCGTATGCGGAGATAGCACAGCAAACTCTGTCGTCGAATGCCTTGGATGCATAACGCTTCGAGGAGAGCTTTTTAAACATAGGCGCGAGTGCGCAAACGTCGCCTATCTTTACCTTGCGCTTTGCCTTTGCCGCAGAATCGGCACCGATATCAACGAAAAGCTTCGCAGCGGTCAAATCGCCTGCACGCGTGCCGTCCTCAACTATAAGAAGACCGCTTGTGCCGTTCTGGAATTTTACGGTATGATAGCAGGAAGCGACGGCGTTAATACCGCCGATAGGAGCCAAACGAATCATACCGTTTTCCTCGACGTTGGTTGCGATGAAGCCGATTTCATCCATATGAGAAGCAATCATAAGCTTTTTGGAGGAATCCTTACCCCTCTTAAAAGCTATTACGTTGCCCATAGCGTCGATGCTGATTTCTTCGCAGGTATCCTTAAGATCGTTTTTGATTATTTCGGCCAGCTCAGCCTCATAACCCGAAACGGAAAATGCATTTTGATATTTTTTTACAAGATTAAGCATTATTCAAAGCTCCTTTCATTTATTGCCGCAGCAAGCGCCGCTACGGACTGCATATCTTCGATAGAAAGCACGTTTGATGCAGAGTGGATATATCTTGCGGGTGCACTTATCGCAAGTACCTTTGCGCCCTCTGCAGAGCGCTGATATACGCCCGCCTCGTTACCGCCCGCAACTACGTTTTTATACTGCCATTTAATTTCCTTTTCGTTTGCAACCGCAACAGCCGTTTCCAAAAGCTCTTTGTCGTATATCGTGCTTCTGTCCATTATCGAAAGAACAGCGCCGCTGCCGACCGAGCAAGCGCATTTCGATTTCGGAACGCCGAGAATGTCGCCGGCAGTAGTTGCCTCGAGCGCGATAACTACGTCGGGACGCAGGCGGTGTCCGACCTCCTTAGCGCCGTCGCATCCAACCTCCTCGCAGGTGTTGAATGCAAAATAGGTATCATATTCGAGCTCGGAATTTATCATAGCAACCAACACCGCGCATCCAAATCTGTCGTCGAGTGCCTTGGAGCGAACAAGACCGCTTCCGAATTCCTCATAATTCGGTGTAAAGGTACAGCAGTCCCCCACGGTAACGTATTTGCTTGCAGTTACGCGGTCATAAGCACCGATATCGATACGCATTTCGCTTATCGGCTCACATTTGCCGCGCTCCTCGGGAGTCTGCATGTGAATAGCCTTCGAAGCAACCACACCGTTGATCCCGCTTTCGCAGAACATAACTCTTCTGCCGCTGACAACGCGTCTGTCGACGCCGCCGATCGCATCAAACCAGAGATATCCCTCTTCGTCGATATATTTCACCATAAATCCGACTTCATCGGTATGTGCGGAAAAAAGAACCTTTTTGCTTCTTCTGTTCTTGCCCTTTTTGAAAACGATAAGGTTTCCCATCGGGTCGGTTCCATATTCCGCGCCCGAATCCTTAATATCCGCAATAATTGCTTCGCGGATCTCGTCCTCCATTCCCGAGGGGCCGAGAATGTCGCAATATTTTTTAAGATATCTGAGCATTACGTGTTCCCCCTTACATCGATTTTATAACAGCCGCAACAAGACGCGACACGTTATATGCATCGTTCATATCGACGATTTCACTCATTGTATGCATATTCTTAAGCGGAATAGATACAAGGAAGGTCGGAATACCGTTACCGGCAGTCTGCACTGCGTTAGAGTTCGTTCCCGTTCTTCCGGGAGAAGCCGAAAGCTGATAGGGTATTCCCTCTTTCTCGGCAACGGCTATCGCATACTTAGTAAACGCGCGGTTTGTCTGGGGCGAGAAGCAGATATCTCCGCCCTTGCCGGCGCGTACACTCTCACGGGGCTTGGGTGCACCGGGGACGAATGCGTGTGTTACGTCGATTACAATCGCTTTATCGGGATTCAATTTATAAGCGGTTGTCATAGCGCCCTTATAGCCTATTTCCTCGCCGCCCGAAAACTGAAACGCCACGTCGACGTTAAGCTCTTTTTTATCGAGCATCATAAGTCCGCGAACAATAGAAGCACCGCAAAGTCTATCGTCGAAGCCGGCTCCTGCGAGATTTTCTCCGAGAAGCTTCGAGAGCTTGCAGGGGAAGCCTGCGGACGTACCGACTCGAACGTATTTTTTCAGTTCTTCAAGCCGAAGTCCCGTATCGATAAACAGCTCGGTAACCTCCATTTTTCTTTCGCTTTCGCCCGCTTCCTGCAAATGAGGCGGCTTGGAAGCGAAAACACCGACTATTGTTTTTTTGCCGTAGACGTTGACCTCAGATGACGGAAGTATCTTTGCCGCAAAGCCGCCAACGGGCGCGATTCTGAGAAAGCCGCCCTCGCAGATCTCGGTTACAACAAAGCCGACTGTATCTAAATGGGCGTCGCAAAGGATGAGCGGAGCATTTTCCTTGCCGCAACGCATAATCCCGTAAAAGCTTCCGACAGGGGTGGTTCCGATTTCATCGAACAGGTCGAGGGTTTCCACGTACTTCTTCAAATCATCGAACGCCATATCCTCAAAGCCCGAAACACCGGGATAAGTGGTAAAGTTTTCTACAAGTGTATACAACTGTTCCATATTTTTCCTCCTTGTTATAGAGTATTTATTATTTTTTTAAACGTCTCGCCTCGCTCGGCGAAGTTTTTAAACATATCGAAGCTTGCAGAGGCAGGTGTCAGAACCACGCTGTCGCCGCAGACGGCAATTTCGGCAGAATATTTGACGGCCTTTTCGAAATCATCCGCGACGCTATATTCACGGTATCCGACCGAATCGAAAACCGCGGCAATCTTTTTTGCGGTAGCTCCGCAAAGGACCGTATATTTGACCTTGCTTTTGAATAGCTCTCCGAGCGGCTCGTACGGTATGTTTTTATCATAGCCGCCGCAAATTGCAATGATCGGTGTTTTGAATGCATTGATACAAGCGGTCGTGCGTGAGGGGCTTGAATCGATCGAGGAATTATAGTACCTAACACCGTTTACCTCACGGACAAATTCTATTCTGTGCTCGACGCCGCCGAACTCCATCGCAACATTACGAAGCGTTTCTTTTGTTACAAGATGCTTTATCGCCGAATACGCGGCGGAATAATTATAACGGTTGTGTCTGCCGACTATTTTTATATCGTCGTCCGCAACGAGAAGACCGATTCCCTTTTCGAAAATACCATTTTCGTTAAAATAAATATCGCCGTCCTCGGTATTTCCCGAAATTGTATGCACACTTCCCTTTGCAGAAGCGAGAAATTCGTTTGCATATTCGTCATCGAGGTTTAAAACAAGCTTGGAATCTTTATCTTGAAAAGCGAAAATCCTTTTTTTAGCCTCGACGTATTCGTTCATATCTGTATGCCAATCAAGATGATTCGGTGCAACGTTTGTTACAACCGCGATATCGGGACTGCTCGAAAGCTTCATAAGCTGAAACGAGGATAACTCGATAACGGCATAGTCGTCGGACTTGATATCGTCAAGCGTTGCGAAAAGGTTAACTCCTATGTTTCCGCCGAGCCATACCTTATAGCCCTGCGCCTCGAGAAGCTTCGCAATAAGCGTAGTCGTGGTCGTCTTTCCATCGCTTCCGGTAACCGCAATTTTTTTGCAGGGGCAAAGCGAGAAAAATTCTTCCATTTCGCTCGTAATACGCGTACCGTTATTTCGCGCCGTATCGAGCCCTTTGAGATCGGGACGCACGGCGGGCGAAAGAAAGAGAAGCGTTTCATCTATATTTTCAAGATATCCCTCTCCGGTTATAAACGTAACGCCCGCGTTTTTCAGCTCTTGATAAAAATCGCGTGAAGAAAGATCGTTTTTATCGCGAACGGTGCACTTGGCGCCCGCAGAGATAAAAAGCCTTATAACCGGAAGATTTGAAACTCCCATTCCGACGAAGCCGACGGTTTTACCGCAGTATTCTGATGCATATTCCTTTAGCACGAAGATACCCCCAGCCATATTTCTTGTATTACATTATATAACCATAAAAAAAAATAATCAAGATATTTGACAAAATAAAAACAATATGATACAATTCTTTTGCGACCGTACCGAACAATCGCGCGGTATCATAGCGAAAGCTCATACCGTGAGGAAAGTCCGAGCTCCACAGAGCAGGATAACAGATAACATCTGCCGAAGGCGACTTTAGGGCCAGTGCAACAGAAATATACCGCCAAGTTTTACTTGGTAAGGATGGAAAGGCGAGGTAAGAGCTCACCGGTGTGGCGGAGACGTCACAGCCATGTAAACCCTATCCGGAGCAACACCGTGGCGGGGGCATATGCTTGCTCGGCAGCCCCTATGGAGGTGGCATGGAGATTTGCGGCGACGTAAATCCAAGATAGATGATTGTTCACGACAGAACTCGGCTTATAGGTACGTCTGTCGCTTTTTAAAAATCAAAGCACCCGAAAAATCGGGTGCTTTTGTTTATATTATGCATTAGGGTTCATCATTGCCCCTATAAAAAATGGTGTATTCGTTTCGCAATCGATAAGCATATATACAAAAGGTCGGTCGAGGTAAACTTCTTTTACCGAATCAAGAATCTCTATACAGCCCTCGGTATCCATCTCAACAACCGTAGCCGCACCTGCTTTTGTACCCTTCTCGCCGACAGAGATAAAGGTTTTATGAAGAACACGACTTATATATATATTACCGTTAGTGCTTGTTCCGAGCTTTGAAAAATCCGCCAATCCTCCATCGAAGGCATCGTTAATTCCCATCGATCTTAATGCTTCACTAAGTTCAATGCTGAATTCGGTTTCGAATTTCGGAATTTTGGCTTTTACGGCACAAAGCTTCGGATTCGAAAGAGTTTCGTTAAGTTCATCTCCCTTAAGTGTGTCAATGAGCTGTGATACTGTTATATCTTCGTTCGGAAGCAGTGCCGCAAAAGCGTATTTGCCACCGTTGTAGCGCTTGATAAATCCGCTCGCGTTTTCGGTTTCTATATAAAGCCTTTCATCGCTATACATAAACTCCGCGTTTACAGTGCTTTTATCCTCGAGTGTGAATTTGCCTTCACTCACCTGATGCTCAAAATACACTTCCTGCCATTCCGCCTCAAACGCAAGCGCGTTTACAAGGTACATAATCGCTTCTTCCGAAATCTCGTCTAAAATTTTGGGTATCATACCGTCGGTTTTTTCTTCTATCCAGTTATTAATGTCTTTTAAGGTTTCTTTGTCAAACGGCGCTTTATAAATGCTCGCTCCGTAATAATCGGCGTTTGTTTGAAGAAAATCTCTGTTAACGGCTAACGACGGCGAATCCTTAAACCATATCGAATTCGCAATATTGAGCTTGTATTTTTCGCCCTGAGGCAAGGAATTGATATAGTTGTAAATATGTCCGTTCAGTTCTTCGGCAGACATTCCGAGTACCGCTTCCATCTGAGCTTTTGTTTCGCCTTCGGCGCCGTTTAGCGTCATAGAAAGCGCACAGAGCACCGAAAGCGGAGAAACAAGGGTGTTTTCCCCTTCCTTTGCACTTGCATTAAGAAGCTTTACCGCAAAATCGGCCGCTATAATATTACCGTCGCGCAGATCCTCCGTTTCTATAACGTTGGGTACTATTCCCGACATTACGTCCTCGGCTTTTACAGCATTATGGTTGTATGCGAAGATAACGGCGGTAAACGCTATACAGAAGCACGCCGCGACAGCTATACCTTTTGTTAACAGATTTCTTTTTTTCTTTTTGTTTGTTCTTAATTTTTCAACCTCGTTTATATACTTGTCATCGATCAAGCTCAATGCATCTTGCATTTGTTCTTGTTTCATATAATAAAGCCCTCCTTTTCTAAATGTTGCTTCAACTTTTCGCGCGTTCTGTGAAGCAGAGTCTTCGCCCTGCCCTCTCCCACGCCGCAATATCCGCTTACTTCTTTCAGTGAATCGCAAAAATAATATCTTCCGATAAACAGATTTCTCTGTAAAGGGGGAAGCTCTTCCAGAAACGCGTTGAT
>JAGBWF010000073.1 GCA_017629895.1 Clostridia bacterium | reverse complement strand
GACAACGTCGCTCCATCTCGGCTGAACGCCGTATCCGCCTTCGATCCGGTAAAGCGCAATGGGGAGCTTCAACCTCTTTGCGAGCGAGGCTATCGTCGGGTTGATATATTCGGTCCTGCCGCTGTAGGTTCGGTTGCCCTCGGGAGCGATACATATCGTACCGCCTTCACGCGCAACGCGAAGACAGTTGAGCACCGCGGCAACGTCGCTCGTCTGCTTTTTTATAGGAATAGGGGCAACGAGGTAGGTTATAACCTTTGAAATAAAGCCCTTCGAAAAAATATCCTCGGTCGCCATATAATAAATCGGCTTTTTAAAGGAAAGAGCTACGAAAAACTGATCGAACGGTGTCTGGTGGTTCAGTAAGATAAGATATTTTCTGTCGCCCTGCTCTTTGAATTTCACACATTCAATGCCGTACTTCCACACTATATACGGACGGAGAAGGGGGCGCAGGGATGCGGTAACGACCTTATGTCTGAGCTTTATCCATTTTTCCTTTTTTTGCTTTTTCAAAAAGTCGCCTCCTTGGTATCTTGCATTTGGTTTTGAAAAACAAATGCAATCGTAGTTCAAACTATATGCATAAAGTGATTATACTACAAATTTATAGAAATTGCAAGAAAAAAATTACCCGAGCTGTTAAAACTCGGGTAAATTTATATTTACTTTGGTAAAGTAGGATTACTTAGCTACCTTGGTGAGCTTGGTGATGTGGGGGTTAGCGCCCTGATACCAGTAAAGGAAGCCTTCGATATCAACAACGTCGCCTTCAACGAGCTCGCCTGCGGTCTTGTAAACTTCGGTTTCGGTGCCGGTGAGGTATACTTCAACACAGAAGTTGTAGTCAGCTTCGCCGTAGGTGAAGGTGAGGTAGATATCGTCGCCGGGTTCGCCGTTCTTGTATGTGAGAGACTTGAAGGTGAGACCCTTGAAGCTTACGTACTGGTTCATGTAGTTGATGAGCTCATCGGTGCCGAGCTTAGCGGTAAGATCAGCGGGCTCTGCAATGTAGGTGTCGCTGCCTTCAACAAATTCGAAGGTTGCGTCCATAATTTCAACTTCGCCGTCATATTCGGCCTTGTCGCCGGTTACGCGGATCTTGGTACCTTTAACGAGCTTCTTGGAATCCTCTTCGGAGCAAGCGAGGTTATATACGAAGATACCGCCGTCTTGGCTCTGGCAGTAAAGAACGATGGAGTTGTTCCACCAGCCCTGGTTAGCCTGAACGTAGGTTTCAACGGTAACCTTGGTGCCAACCTCTGCTGCGAGGTATTCTGCATAGGTCATAGCCTTAACTTCTTCGGTAGACTCGGTCGAGGATTCTGCAACGGAAGATTCGGTTTCAGAAACAGCGACAGAAGATTCGGTAGCGGGCTTCGAGGTTTCCTCGGTTCCTGCGCAAGCGGCAAAAGCAGCCATCATGGAAAGAACCAAGAGCAAAGCGATAATCTTTTTCATTTCAAGACTCCTTAATTTGCATAAAATTGGTATAGTAATTTTGATTATACCGTTTTTTTGTTTAAAATCAATGTGTTACACATAGATTTTGTTTTAGTTCTTGGTCTTCATTTTGTCAATTCCGACATAAACGGCCATTCCGATCCAGCAAACGAGTATGGCTACGAGCAAAACGACCGAGCCTGCGGGCATATCGCCGAAGGTGATCTTGTCGGACGTGGCGGATATCTGATCGAGCCTGTAAAGCGCGATGGCTTCATCAAAGGTCTTTTCGAGATATTCGTCGTTGATCTCCGTGTTGTTCTTGACGGCCTTATTTACCGTTTCGATAAGATGCCCTGCGGCATCGCGCAGAGAAGCCGAGCCGTTAAATACGGGAGTAACAAAGGTATTTTCGGTGTTTTCGAGCAAGAGCTTGGTGGCATCAAGCTTAATGCTGTAATAGAAATCGTCGTTTTCGCCCGCGCGCGAGAGATAATCGCGGTATTCGTCCGAATTCTGCGCCTTCGAGGTAACGGGGCAGTAGCCCTCGGTCTGCGAATATGCAATCTGCACCTTGTTGGTGAGCATATATTGCATAAACAGCCAGGATGCAAGCACCTCCTGCGGATCCTCCTTATTGAAGATACACATCGAGGGGCCCTGAGAGATCATTTTCGGATTTTCGACGTCATATTGCGGAATCGTCATAACCACGGTTTCGAATTCGACAAGCTTTTCCTCGGGAATATCCATAAGGGGAGCCTTGCAGCCCATCCAGGTTGCGCCCGCGGTAGAGTCTACTGCGAAAATGCACTGACCTGCGTTGAGATAGTTTGCGGGGTAGCCGTTCATTTTATAGGTATTGAATGCGCGGCTTTCGGAATGAACTGCGATTTCGGAAAGTATCTGCTTGGTATCCTCGTTGAAGATAAGGATGTCTCCGAAAACCGTCGAATAATCTCCGCCCTTCTGCTTGAGCATCTGAATCATCATATTGTCGGTGGATTTATACATAAAGGGTATAAGCACCTTCTGATTATTCAGCTCGAAGAAGCCGTTTTCGTCCTTCTTCATCGCCGCCTCGCTAACCTCCCATACAAACTCCCAGGTGAGCTTTTCGGGAAGGGTGAAGCCGAGCTTTTCGACGTAGGTTTTGTTAACGTAGCAAGCCTCTGTCGAGCGCATATAGGGCACGGCGTAATAACTGCCGTTGAATTCGCATTCCTTTAGGAATTGAGGGATTATTTCCTCCTGCTTGGGAGAATCGAAATTCAATTCGCTTCCGCCGAGCCCGTATTTTTCGCTCTCGAAAAGCTCGTTGAGCGGAACGACGGTATCGGCTCCTGTAAGATAGGTTGCGATATGGTCGGGGTAGGTGATGCAGACGTTAGGCGTGGTATCGGTGGATATGTTGGTTATAACGTCGTTGTAGATTCTGCCGTAATCGGTATAAAGCTTGAGCTTGACCGTGATATTCGGATACAGCTCCTGAAAATCCTCGATCGCCTGCTTGTATATTCCGACTTGAGTAAGGTTGGTATCGTTTTTCGCCCAGAACGAGATTTCGTAATTGCGCGAAGTATCGAACTCCTCGGGAAGCTCGAAAACCTTCTTTTCCACACTGCCGTGGCATCCTGCAAACGAAAGCACGAGCGAAGCGAGAAGCAAAAAGAGAATAAATTTTTTCATCCCTTCATACCTCCTCTCGAAACACCCTCCATGATCTTTCTGCGGAACAGGAGGAACAGAACGATAAGCGGAAGAGAAATAACGACGACAGCCGCCATCATTGCGGGAATGTTTTCGCGTCCGAAGCCGCTTTCTCTTATTTCCTGAATACCGTTTGAAACGAGATAATACGCCTGATCGTCGGTAACGAGTCGCGGCCATACGTATGCGTTCCAGCATTCTATAACCTTTAATATAGTAACGGTAACTACTGTCGGGCGGCAGATGGGCACCATAACCTTGCAAAGATATTTAAAATCGCCGGTGCCGTCTACCTTCGCGGCATAATAAAGCTCATCGGGTATCTGCGCGAAGTTTTCTTTCAGCAGGTAGATATAAAATACCGACGTAACAGACGGCAGTATAAGTCCCGAAAAGGTATTGCGCAGGTCCCAATCGGTAATCGTTACGTAGTTGGTGATAACGACAAGCTCGGTCGGTATCATCATAAGCGCGAGAAAGAACGTGAAGGCAAGGTTTTTGCCCTTGAAATCAAGTCTTGCAAACGCAAACGCCGCGAGAATGGTAACTATAAGCATGACCGCCGTCGTAACGAGCGTGAAAATAAGCGTGTTTGCGAAATATCCGCCGAGAGGGACAGAGGTGAACGCTTCGCCGTAATTCGAAAGCGTGGGCGAAAGGGTGTAGAGCTTTGGAACAAGCTCGGAGTTGTATTCGCCGTTGCTCTTGAGCGAGGTAAGAAGCATCCAATAAAAAGGGAAAAGAACTATTAATGCCCAGACAGCGAGCATTATATAAATGACCGTCTTTGCAGTCAGATCGCGCCTGCGGGCGCTTTTTTCAATTTTAGCGTAATCCATTTGCGCCCTCCTTTTAATAATGAACCTTCTTTTTGCTGACCAAAAGGTTTATACAGGTAATTGTGAGCACTATTGCGAAAAGTATCACCGCCGCCGCAGATGCATAAGAGGGATAACCGCCCGAGTTGCCGTAGAGCATATCGTAAACGTATCCGACGATGGTGTTCATTTCGTTTGCGTTGAGGTCGGTGCCGAACAAAGCCACCGCGTCGGAATATGCCTTGAATGCGCCGATAAAGCCGGTGATTATAAGATAAAACAGAGTCGGCGAGATCATCGGAAGAGTGATTTTGCGGAAGACCCTGAAGCGTGATGCACCGTCAACGCGAGCCGCGTTGTAATAGGTTTGGTCAACCGATGCGAGCGAGCTTGTAAGACTAAGGATCTTGAAGGGCAATACCACCCATATCGTATAAAGACACAAAACCGTCATCTTTGCCCAGTAGGGTCCGTTTATAAAATCGATAGGCTCTGCGCCGAAAAAGCCGAGCAATATGTTTATAAATCCCTCGGAGTTCGGGCTCTGCTTGAAGAGAAGCATAAATACCAGACCTACCGCAAGAGTGTTTGTAACGTAGGGCAGGAAAAATATCGTCTGGAAAAGCTCGCGGAGCTTTTTTATCGAGCTAAGCCCCACAGCGATAACGAGTCCGAGCGCGGTGGAGAGGGGAACCGTGATGATAACGAGAATAAACGTGTTTTTAAGCGCCTGAAGAAAATAGGGGTCGTGAAGCACGTACGAGAAGTTATACGTGCCTTTTCCGAAATAGGTCTGCGATGCGAAGTTGAAG
>JAGBWF010000072.1 GCA_017629895.1 Clostridia bacterium | reverse complement strand
GGATTTTGAAAATGAAAAATTCACCGCACTTCGCGTAGCGAATGTGGCATTTCACGAAGTGAATATGCTAATCCCAAAATTTGAACAGGAGGATGATAGCCGCCCCTACGGGTGTAAATTAAGTCGTTCATTCGTATTGTAACCGTGAAAAAAGGCGAGCTGAAGACTCCGACCGAAACGCTAAACGGTCATAACGACCATAGAATAGTGATGTCGCTTGCGGTGCTCTGCACGCTTACGGGCGGCGAAATCGAAGGCGCGGAGGCTGTTGCCAAAAGCTACAAGGACTTCTTCGACGACCTCGAAAAACTTAAAATCAAGCTGGAAAAACAATGAAACTCGATATAAAAACAAAAATACTTATCGTCGGACTCGGTCTTCTCGGCGGAAGCTATGCCCAAAGCCTTTCGAGACAGGGCTATTACGTTACCGCCATAACCAAGGAGCAGCATTCGATCGATTATGCGCTTGAGCGTAAATATATCGCCAAAGGCTCGTCGTTCGTCGATGAAGCCTTGATAAAAGAAGCGAATTTGATAATATTTGCGCTCTATCCGCACGTGTTTCTCGATTGGATAAGAGAAAATGCGCATCTTATACAGACTAAAACCGTCATAACCGACGTTACCGGCGTTAAGCAAAGCATTGTATACGAGATCCAATCACTGCTGCCGAAGGGGGTTGAGTTTATTTCCGCTCACCCAATGGCAGGTAAGGAAACCTCGGGAGTCGAAAACTCCGACGAAAATATTTTTAAAAACGCAAACTATATTGTAGTGCCTACAGAGAAAAACTCGCTCGATACCGTCGAGCTTTGCGGAGATCTCGGCGAAACGCTCGGCTTCCGCGAAATTTCCGTATTGACACCCGAAAAGCACGATAAGATGATAGCTTTTCTTTCACAGCTTACACACTGTATCGCAGTTTCGCTGATGTGCGCCTGCGAGGAGCCCGAGCTTGAACGCTACACGGGCGACTCCTTCCGCGACTTGACAAGAATAGCAAACATAAACGACGAAATGTGGTCGGAGCTCTTTCTTGCAAACCGCGAAACTCTGCTTGCCGAAATGGATAATTACCGTAATTCCTTCGACAAGCTCTACGATACGATTAAAAACGGAGACCGCGATACAATGCGCGAAATGATGCGCCTCTCTACCGCACGCCGCCGCAAATTCAATAAAGAAAAAAAGTAAGAGGCAATTAATTATGAATATGCAATTCTTCCGTAAGCTTCCCATACCTCAGCAGGTGAAGCAGGATTACCCCGTAACCGACGAAATGCAGGCTGTAAAAGCCGCGCGCGATGCCGAAATCAGCTCGATTTTCAAGGGCGAAAGCGATAAATTTATTCTCGTTATCGGACCCTGCTCTGCCGACCAGCGCGAGCCGGTGCTTGAATATATCTCGCGTCTCCGCGTTCTTCAGGATAAGGTTAGCGATAAAATATTAATAATCCCGCGCATCTATACGAATAAGCCCCGAACGACAGGGGAGGGCTATAAGGGTATGCTTCATCAGCCCAATCCCGACGAAAAGCCCGATATGTACAAAGGTATCGTCGCTATCCGTGAGCTTCATATGAGCGCACTCAGAGATTACGGCTTTTCTTGCGCAGATGAAATGCTCTATCCCGAAAACCACAGATATCTTTCCGACCTTCTTGCATACGTCGCGGTCGGTGCCCGCTCTGTCGAGAACCAACAGCACCGCCTTACCGCAAGTGGACTCGATTGCCCCGTCGGTATGAAAAACCCCACGGGCGGCGACCTTACCGTTATGATAAACTCTATCCGTGCCGCACATTCGAGCCATACCTTTATATATCGCGGTTGGGAGGTAAAGAGCGCAGGTAACCCCTATGCACACGCAATACTCCGCGGCTACGTTGATTTTGCCGGCAAGAGCGTTTCGAACTATCATTATGAAGATCTCGTTAAGCTTAATGAGCTGTATCTCTCATCGGGACTTGCAAATCCGACGGTGCTCGTGGATACAAACCACAATAATTCGGGAAAACGCTACCTCGAGCAGATACGTATCGCCAACGAGGTCGTCGAAAGCAGACGCTATAATAACGATATCAAAAAGCTTGTAAAGGGCTTGATGATAGAAAGCTATATCGAGGACGGCGCTCAAAAGATCGGGGAGCATACCTTCGGTAAATCTATAACAGACCCCTGCTTGGGCTGGGAAAAGACAGAAAAATTGGTTCTTGAATTAGTAGAAAAGTTATAAGTAAAAAAGGAGAAGCACGCGCTTCTCCTTTAATTATTCAATAGGGATAAAAACAAATGCCGCGAAGGACCTTGACTTCTCCTCCGGGTCGGGCGAGCTTACCTTAAAACTCACGGTGTACACCGCGGCGTAGCTTTCGGTTGTTTTGTTATAAGCTATCGACGTGTCGGAAGAAGCTCTGTCGAACGGCGAAGCGTAGAGCTGTTTTTCGCCGAGCGTATAGCCGCTTTCGGTGAGGGGCGCGAAAATTTCATCGAACATAGCGAAGATTACCGATTCAAGCTCTTCCTTGTCGATGCTCGCTATCGCTTCCGCTTTGTCGAAATCGAAAATAGCAGAGCTGCCCGCCGACAAAACCTCAAGCTCACAGCTGAATACCGCACGAACCTCGTGGATAACAAGCTTGTTTACGATTTTCTGCCATCTGATATGAATACCGTTAACGTTCTGTGCCGCATTCTTCAGCCTGTATTCCGAAAGGTCTATTTCACTGCCGTTTTCCTGTTCGTACAGCTGCTCGAACAGATCCTGCGCCTCGGGCAAGACACCACGCAGGTCGATTGCGCGGTAATTGTCGAGCTCGTGATCTTCGGGCGAGTCGTATTCGTAAAAGTTTTCGTATGTTGCGGTTATTTCGTTCTCGTTAAGCGCGATTCCTTCGGTTTTAAGCAGATCGGTATAGCCGAAGTATTCGGGGTCGATAATCAATATCCGTAAATCGTCCTTTTGGATTTTTATATCTTGAGAATCGCCCTCGCTCGTTTCGCAAGAGGATAAAGACGGCAAAGCGATAAAGAGCGCAAGCAACAAAGCTAAGGCTTTAAAAACTACTGCTTTCATTGCGTTTATTCACCCTCGCTTTCTGTTTTCGGGTCGAGCACGTAGCTGAGCAAAAACTTCGGTCCTTCCTCGAACGTGCCGTCGGAAAGCGTAATATCGAACTTCGGATCAAAGGTTATCACGTAGGATTCCTCGTTGTGCGAATACTTGAAGTCATAACCGTATGCGTTCAGCTTCGCGTCTATCGAAAAATCCGAAATAGTAAAGCTTTCGTGGTCGTATTGATATATTTTTTCGATAATCCCCAGCGACATTTCGCGGTACTGCTCGTCGGTAATTTCGGGTATCATCCGATAAACGCGCTCTTCAAGAATCGGCGTAGACATCCAAAAAGCATAAGCCTGACATTTTTCGTTTATGTTCACCGTGACCGTGTGCACGGGTATACCGTTGACGTAACGCACGAAATTTATTACTTGCGCTTGATTTTTGAGCTCGGTGCTTTTAAGAATGTATTTCGAAATATCGATTCTGTCCTTCGAGCTGTCGTTGACAACATGATCGATAAAATCCTCTGCAACCTTAATAGCATCCTCGATAACGAATTGCTCTCTTTCCTTGCCGTAAGGCTTGCAGGGGCTGTAATACAGTGGCGCTTTTTTCTCGTCGGTGTATGAAACGGAAAGCGTTTCGCCCTCATCGTTTTTGCCGACAAGGGAGTATATCCTTTCGCCGCAACTATCTTCAAGCGTTTGCGATACCGGCCGTTCGAGCGTATATTCGACACCGCGGTAAGAGTATTTTTCGACGTCTATATCGGCAAAATCGGGGTCCTTGTACGTGCTCGGGACAGAAATCAAATAATGGTCCCACAGCTCTTTCGGGATAGAAAACGAAACCTTGTGCAGACACAGACAGTTGTTCGAAACCCTTAAACGCTTTTCCCATTCTTCCATCGTGTTCGGCGCACCGTTGCACGCCGAAAGAGAGGGCAAAAGCAAAATCAAAATAAGCACAATGCAAATCGAGCGTAACAAAGCGTTAAGATAATGTCTTTTCTTCATATAAAACCCTCCTTATTCATTTTTATTATATCGTTTAAATTTGATTTTGTCAATATTTATTACTCAAAAAGGCAAAGTTATTACTCTTAAAAAGGTTTTTATT
>JAGBWF010000071.1 GCA_017629895.1 Clostridia bacterium | reverse complement strand
TAAAACAACAAAAAGCCCTGCGTGAGCAGAGCTTTTGTATATAAGATAATAACTTATCTCTTGGAGAACTGGGAAGCACGACGAGCTGCTTTGAGACCGTACTTCTTTCTTTCCTTCATTCTGGGGTCACGGGTAAGGAGACCAGCCTTCTTGAGAGGAGCGCGATATTCGTCTGCTGCCTGAAGAAGTGCACGAGCGATACCGTGGCGGATTGCGCCTGCCTGACCGGAAACGCCGCCGCCCTTAACGGTGCAGATAACGTCGAAGGTGCCTGCAGTCTTGGTAACTGCGAAGGGCTGGTTGACGATGAGCTTCAAGGTTTCGAGACCGAAGTATTCATCGATATTCTTGCCGTTTACAGTAACGTTGCCGGTGCCTGCCATAACGCGAACGCGAGCAACCGAGCTCTTTCTTCTACCGGTTCCGTAGAAATAGGGAATAGCGGATTGATAGTTCATGTTAGGTTCCTCCTTACTTTACTTCAACAGCGATAGGGGTCTGAGCGGACTGCTTGTGTTCAGCACCTGCATAAACCTTGAGTCTGCCGAAGCTTGCATCGCCGATCTTGTTCTTGGGAAGCATACCCTTAACTGCGAGCTCCATAGCCATTTCGGGCTTGGTTGCCATAAGGGTGCGGTACTTGGTAGCCTTGAGGCCGCCAACGTATCCGCTGTGACGGTAATAATACTTCTGATCAAGCTTCTTACCGGTGAGGATAACCTTGGAAGCGTTGATAACGATAACGCATTCGCCGCAATCAACGTGGGGGGTGTATTCGGGACGGTGTTTGCCGTTGAGGATGGTTGCTGCGAGAACAGCTACCTTACCGAGAGGCTTATTAGCCGCGTCGATAACGTACCACTTGCGTTCAACGTCCTCTTTTCTCAACATTGTTGTAGACATAGTTGAATTCCTTTCGATAATATCTGTTTTTTTCGTACTCGCTAAGTATAACACAAGAAATCGTTTTGTCAATACCTTTTTCAAAACTTTTTTCGTTTTTGGGGGTGTTTTTTGCGATTTTCTCGTTTTTTCTTCGTTTTTTAAAAGCGTGAGGTACGAATTTGCGCTTTTTCTTCCCGAAATACTGCACAAAAAATAAATTCTTTGTTTATTCATAACGCCCTATTGACATATCTGCTTTGCGGTGCTATAATGCCTATACCGAACAAATGTTCGGAACTTAAGGACGTCGGCAAAAAGGGATTTGTTCTACCCCTGCGGTTGCTCCATCCGCACCGACGATAGACTAATGGCTTTGATTTTTATGACGAAAGGACGGAAAATGGATTACAGAGAACAAGCAAAGGATTTATTGAAAAGGAAGAACGCGCTCGTTAACGCCTATGCCGCAATACGCGAGGAGTTGGGCGCGCTCGAGGACGAAAGGGCGAGCTGTAAATCGGCTATCGCGCGGGCGAAGGAGCAAGGAAGGGATTACACGGTATTCGAGGACAGGCTTATAAATATTCTTGCCGAGCTCGAGGACTGCCGATTCCGAAAAAGCGTTGTAGAGCGCGAGCTCAAGAAGATCGAACGCGGTATGAACGCGCTTGACGAATATGAGCGCGACCTGCTGGAAGGCTTTTTCTGCACCCCGTGTGCCAAGATAAGCGAATATCTTATGGCGAAATACTATAAAGAACGCGCCACTCTCTACCGCGACAAGTTAAACGCGCTTGAGCTGTTTACACGTTCGGTTTACGGCTTGGTGCAGCTGTGATTTAATACAAAAAGAGCAAGAAACTGCGAGGTAACGCCGTTCTTGCTCTTTTTTGTTTAGTTATTCATTTGCCGTAATTTGATAATCTTATTCGAGAATAATCTCTTTTAACGTTCTTATAAGCTCGGAGCTTTCGGTTGAAAAATCGCCCAACTCGTATAATGCCTTATAGCTTTCTTGATCATCTAACATCTTGTCGTAACCGTCTTGATCAAGCATGTATTTCCATTTGAAAAAATCTGAAGTTATTCTGACAATGTAATTGCCTAATTTGAAATTAAGTTCGTATGTACCGTCGGAGTAGAAAGGTACTAAATATATGTCTATATCCTCTTTTGTTAATCTGTAAGCACAAGTCGTGTTAACGAAATTATGCTCTTTGGCGTGCTCGTAATCAAGTATCCATTCGGGCGCTAAATTATGCAATGAGGAATAATGCAATGGGTGGTAATTTAATTCCTCTTCTTTTAATGGATAAATGTAAACGCAATGGCTGTGATAAAAATCGAATGCACTGGTTTCGAATGTTACATAATAAGCCTGCCAGACATTAATCTGAGCGGTTCCCAAACATTCCTCGAACTGTGAACCATCAAAATTTTCGATAAAGTTGTAAAAACTCTGATATTTAGAAAAATCATCTCTGTTTTCATAGAAAGCATTCCAAGAAGTATATCTTCTATGGACATCTATAAAATTTGCTGTTTCTGAGCTATCATCATTATATTTGCTTTCGTCAACATCTTCTTCAAAATTGTCGTTTCGATTGTCGCTTTCTTCGTTATAATCGGGGATTTCACTTGATTCGTTTGTATTAACGATCGAGGATTCTTCTGCACTGTATGCGGAGCTTTCGTTCTTTATGCTTTCATTGATCAAAGGAGTATCATTGTTACAACCGCAAAGTAAAATGAACGTGCAGATTATTATCGAAATTATACGTTTCATATTTTTCTCTCCTTTTTAATTATTAAATTTACTTGCCGTTAAGAGAGTATACCTCCCCTTAATACCAATTTAACACAAGACTGCCGTATAAAGCAACAGTTATTGAAACGAAACGGTGATTTCTCTCTTTTATACATTTTTACAATATAGTTTTTGTTGAGTGTGCAATACAAAAAGAGCAAGAAGCTGCGGGGTAACGCCGTTCTTGCTCTTTTTTGTTTTTATTGCTTAATTTTCGAAAAGGTATTTTTCCTTGACGGAATATTCCTTGGTTTCCTCGTTGTATTCCAGCGACAAGCCGTATATTTTGCCGTCGAAATAGGTCAGGCTGAAATTTTCGCCGTCGGACTCAAGCTTAAAGCCTATCGTTGCGATACCGTGCTCGGTTTCGGGATAGTAGGTTATTTTGGAGGTAACCGAGAGCTCCGATTCCTCGACACATTCGAGAAGCTGACAAAGCCTGCCCTCGCTGTCCGAGAAGGAGGTAAGGCTGTGTTTTCTGCCGTTTACCGATACGGTTCTCGAATATCCGCTTTCCTCGTGAAGCACGTCCTCGTATATAAGAGGAATAAAGCCTCCGTCGTCGAGCAGCATACCTCCGTCCTGCATTTTCATACCGATTTCGTAATAGCCGTATTGATTTTCGATATCAAGGATATATCTTCCGTGCTCTGCGGTAACCGTTATTACGCCGTCTTCGTCGAGAGCCTCCTCGCTCGATTCGTCAAGGGGAGCCGAAACCGGTTCCGATTCGGCAGAGGCACTTATTTCGGTGTTGCCTTCGGCGCTCGATATCGGGCTTTTCGATACGGCGGTAACGCTTTCATCCGAATTCTGCTCGGAGTATGCCGAGAGCTCCGATTCCGCGGGCGGAGTGCCGCAGGCGGAAAAAAGCGCGGAAGAGATAAGGATTACAGACAAAAGCAAAAGCAGGTTATTTTTCATTTCGTTTTCTCCTTTCTCGCACGATATAAAACAACGGTGCAAGCAGCAAGACGGCGCAAAGTGCACCGCAGGTGTCGATAAGCACGTCGCTCCATTCGGGCGAGCGGCCGTCCGATATGCTCTGAACGATGAATTCATCGAGCACGGCGAGCAAAAGTGCGGGGAACGGGGTATAGAGCGCGTATTTTTTAAAACGCGTGGTTTGGATAAGCGAGTATGCAAGCGCACCGAAAAGGAAATATTCGGCGAAATGCGCGGCATTTCGTATGGAGTCGTTAAGCGCTTCCTCGTTTGGCTCTATGCCGAGCATCGAAAGGAGTGCCTTGACGATTTCTGCAAACGAGCTGCTTTGCTTCGAGGATTCGTCGGCGTTCAGCGACGAGTTGAAGAGGATAAAGCAGGCGGCTGCAAGGGTGAGAAGCAACAGCAAAAGCGTTGCCTTACGGAGACCGGATTTTGTCATGACAGCATTTCCTCTGCCGCCTTGAGCACGGTTTCGCTGATATTAAGACCGCCCATTATGCGCGCAAGCTCGTCGCGCCTGCCGAGGTGATCGAGCTTTTTAACGCTTGTAAGCACTCTGCCGTCGGTTTCGCTTTTCGATATTTTATAATGTGAGTCTGCCTTTGCGGCAAGGATCGCCGAATGGGTAACGCATATAACCTGCGTTTTTTTGCCGTTGGCGGCGGATTTGAGGCGCATACCTATCTTTTCGCTCGTTCTGCCCGAAACGCCGGTATCGATCTCGTCGAAAATAAGCGTTCCTATAGCCTCGGTATCGGCAAAAACGCATTTAAGGCAAAGCATAATTCGCGAAAGCTCACCGCCCGATGCGATCTTCGACAGAGGCTTGGGAAGCTCGCCCTTGTTCGCGCTGATAAGAAATTCGACGTCGTCGCAGCCGTTTTCCGAAAATTCCTTTTCGGTTATCGAAAGCTCGAAGCGAACACCCGGCATATCGAGCTCGCAAAGCTCCTCGGTAACGCGCTGTGTGAGCTGCTTTGCCGCCTCTGCGCGCGCCATTCCGAGCCTGCGTCCGAGTACGGACAGTTCTTTTTTCGCAGCTTCAAGCTCGATTACAAGCTTTTCGCGCATTGCCTCGCCGTTTTCGTTTTCGTCGAGCTCGAGCATTAACTGCATAAAAAGCGCGGGAAGCTCGTCGGCTTCGGTTTTATATTTATGCTCGAGCTTTTTGATAAGCTCCAAGCGTGTTTCACATTCGTCAAGACGTCTTTCGACGTTTTCGCCGTCGGATTCGGTGTATTCCTTAACAGTCTCTGCGATATCGATGATTTCGTATTTTGCGCTTTCGAGCCGTTCGGAAAGCGATTCCGCCTCCTCGACGATGCCGATAAGCGAATTTACGGCGTTGAGTGCGCCCTCTATGCTTTCGGCGGCGGAGCCATCCATCGCATAGAGCAGGGAATACGCCTCTCCCGAGCGCGAAACGATACGCTCGCTGTTTGCAAGCAGGTTGCGCTCGTTTTGAAGCTCTGCCTTTTCGCCGACCTTTATTTTAGCCTTTTTAAGCTCGTTTATCTTGAATTTAAGCATATCGAGCTTAAATTCTCTGTCGCTCGTATCGCGCTCTGCTTTTTCGAGCTTGGAGCGAATTGCACAATATTCGGCATATTTTTCTTTATATTCGGAAAGAATTTCCTCGTTTCCCGCAAAGGAATCGAGCATTTCACGCTGGCGGTCGGTATCGGCAAAGGCTTGCGTGTCCTGCTGTCCGTGTATCGACAAAAGCATCGAAACGGCGCTTTTAAGCTTCGAAAGGTTGGCGCTTCTCCCGTTTATTTTCGCGCTCGATTTGCCGTCGCGGCTGATTTTGCGCGTAACGGTTATACAGCCGTCCTCCTCGGGCTCTATCTCCATTTCGGCGAGCTTGCTTTTCGTGTATTCGTCGTCGATTTCGAAAATGCCC
>JAGBWF010000070.1 GCA_017629895.1 Clostridia bacterium | reverse complement strand
TGAAGGAAACGACTATTCTTAAAATAAGCGACGAGGAAATTTCCTTCTTCGGCGGAAGCGACCATATCACCACCCTGCTTTCGATCTCGAAATCCAATCCCAAGCTGAAATATATCTGCCTTACGCTCGGCAAGGACGGCGCGCTCGTTTTCGATTGCCGCAACAAGAGCCTGCTCTATTCCGACAAGCCGAAGGGCAAGGTGGTTTCCACCGTCGGCGCGGGCGACAGCTTTGCGGCGTGCTTCCTTTCGAGTCTGCTTTCGGGCTTTAAGATCGAAAAATGCCTCGACCGCGCGGTGATATTAAGCGATTTTGTGGTAACACAGCTCGGCGCAGTGCCCGATTACGACCCTGCCGAACTTTTTGCATAAACCTCTAAAAAACTCTTGCAATTAGCAAATTTTTGCGTTATAATATCATCAAACTAAAACATTCGGAGGAAAATTATGGATCTTCTTAAAAAAATCTGGCCGTTTTCTTTTAAAGAAAGAAAAGACGTCGCTGCTCTCGTTATCGCAGTAATTCTTCACGTTGTTGCTGATATCGTCATCGGCGTGCTCATCGGCGTGCTCGCAAAGATCGCTATCATCGGCGTTATCTTCTCGCTTCTCGGCAGCCTTATCGGTCTTTATATCACCGCAGGTATCGTATTCTGCTTCCTTTCCTACTTCAAGGTTATTAAATAATAAAGCCTAAAAAAATAACAGCCGTAAATGCAAAATTACGGCTGTTTTTTTGTTGACTTTAGAGCCATAAAATGATACAATAACACTGAATAATTATGTGAGGCGGAAATAATGGGAAAAGCGTTGATTTTCGACGGAAACAGCATACTTAACAGGGCGTTTTACGGCGTGCGTCCCCTCAGTGCACCCGACGGTACTCCGACAAACGCGCTTTTCGGCTTTGTCGGGATGATAAACAAGGCGTTTTCGCAGATAGGCGGTGCGCCCGATTATTGCGCCATCGCGTTCGATTTAAAAGAAAAAACCTTTCGCCACAAGGCGTGCGACAGCTATAAGGCAACGCGAAAGCCGATGCCCGAGGAGCTTGCGCTCCAGATGCCGATCGCACACAGCCTTGCCGAAGCGCTCGGATTAAGGGTTATCGAAATCGCCGGATACGAGGCGGACGATATACTCGGCACGCTTTCCTGCGAGTTCTCGAGGCTCGGCGACCACACCTTTATCGTAACAGGCGACCGCGACAGCTTTCAGCTTATAAACGAAAACGTAACGGTATTGCTCGCCGCAAACGACGAAACGAAGGTTACAACGCCGAAGGAAATAATGGAAAAATACGGTGTCGAGCCCAAAAAGCTTATCGATATAAAGGCAATTATGGGCGACAGCTCGGATAACATTTCGGGCGTTGCGGGCATCGGCGAAAAGGGCGCGATAAAGCTTATCACCGAATACGGCTCGCTCGATAACGTCTATGCAAATCTCGATAAGATCACGGGAAGCACCAACAAAAAGCTTACAGAGGGCAAAGAAAGCGCATACACCTCGCGCTTCCTTGCGGAGATCAAGCTCGACGTTCCGCTCGGAATGTCTGTTTCCGAATGTGCCTATAAGGGCGCGGACGTTTTGGCCCTGCGCGAGCTTTATACAAGGCTCGGCTTCCGCCAGTTTCTCGATAAATTGGAAGCCGCCGCCCCTGCGATTTCCGCGGAGGAGGAGGAATTTTCGGATATTTCCGAAATCGGCTCGCTCGAAAACAAAACGGTATTTCTTCACGGAGACGAAGAATATCTCTATATAAACGTCAACGAAAAAAATTATAAATGCGCACACGGCGAGGGTATCGCGCTCGTATCGGCGGCAAAACGTGCTGTTTGCTGGTCGAGCAAGGATATTCTTCATATCGCGAAGGACGCAGATCTCGATTTCCTGCCAGATTGCGAGGATATTTCGCTTATCGCGTATATCGTTTCGCCCGCGGATAACGGCATCACGTTCGGAAAAGCGGTTCTCGAAAACCTCGGCGTTTCCTCGTCGGATATAAAGGTATCGCTCCTGCCGAAGCTATATGAAAAGCTTTGCGAAAAGCTCACGCCGAGCCTCGAGCGGCTGTATAAGGATATCGAGCTTCCGCTTGCAAGCCTGCTGTGCGATATGGAGCACCGCGGCTTCAGGGTGGACAAAAGCGCGCTCGATAAATTCGGGCAGGCATTGGACGCCGAAATCGCCGCCGAGGAGGAGGCTATCTGGGCGCTCGCGGGGGAAAAATTCAATATAAATTCCCCGAAGCAGCTTGGGGTCGTGCTTTTCGAAAAGCTGATGCTCCCCCACTACCGCAAGAACAAAAACGGCTATTCGACCGACGTTTCGGTGCTCGAAAAGCTCGCCGACTATCACCCGATAATCGAGCTTATTCTCGATTACCGCAAAAATACGAAGCTTAAAAACACCTATTGCGAGGGCTTGGGCAAGCAGATAACCGCAGATTCGCGTATCCACACCACCTTCAAGCAGACGCAAACGCTTACCGGAAGGCTTTCCTCGGCAGAGCCGAATCTGCAAAATATTCCGGTAAGAAGCGAAAAGGGCAAGGAGCTGCGCAGATTCTTCGTCGCCGACGAGGAGGGCGTCCTTATCGATGCCGACTATTCGCAGATAGAATTACGCGTGCTCGCACACGTCGCAAACGACGAAACGCTTATCAACGCCTTTAAAAACGGCGAGGATATACACACGGTTACGGCAAGTCAGGTCTTCGGCGTACCGCTTTCTGCGGTCAACTCCGAAATGCGCAAGCGCGCAAAAGCCGTAAACTTCGGAATAATCTACGGCATCGGCGATTATTCGCTCTCGCAGGATTTAAAAATCCCGAAAAAGACAGCCGCAGAATATATAAAAAATTATCTCGATAAATACAGCGGCGTCCGCGAATATCTCGAAGGCACCAAGGCGTTCGCCCGTGAAAACGGCTACGTCGAAACGATGTTCGGCAGAATAAGAGCCATACCCGAGCTGAGCGCGGCGAATAAAAACCTGCAAGCCTTCGGCGAGCGCGTCGCGATGAACACGCCTATTCAGGGCGCGGCGGCAGACCTTATAAAAATCGCGATGATACGCACCGATGAAATGCTGAAGCAGGCAGGGCTTAAAGCAAGGCTTATATTGCAGATACACGACGAGCTGATTATCGAAGCTCCCGAAAGCGAAAAGGAAGAAGCGACCGCAATTCTTCGCGAGGCGATGCAGAGTGCGGCAGAATTAAAGGTACCGCTTGCCGTCGATATAGGAATCGGCAAAAGCTGGTACGATGCGAAAGACTAATGATTTAAGAGGAAATAAAAATGCTTAAGAATTTAAACGGCAGAAAAGCAAGAATGCTTTTGGTTTATCCCGACTATACCGACAGAGAGCTCACGGGAAAGCTCACCGGCGGTAACTACTCCGAAGGACTTGCGTCGATATCCGCGGTTATGAAGCAGGGCGGACACGACGTTAAGCTTCTGCACCTTCTTTATCTTCACACCGAAGAGGATTTCAAGCAGAAGCTTTCGGCAATGGGCGAATTTGATATCGTCGGCTTTTCTATCCGCACCACCGCCTTCCCCGACAGCCAGCTCTATATAAAATGGGCGCATGAGGTGCTCCCCGATGCGCTTATCACCGCGGGCAGCTACCACTGCACCCTCGCGCCCGATGAGGTTATGTCGCTTTCGGGTGTCGATGCCCTCACCATCGGCGACGGCGAATATCAGGCGCTCGAGCTTGCCGATAAAATGAGCGCGGGCGAGGATTACACCAATATCCTCTCGATGTGGTTCAGAATGGAGGACGGAAGCATCAAAAAGAACCCCGTCGCTCCCCTTTTCGAAGATCTCGACAGACTTCCCATCCCCGATTTCGAGCTTTTCGATTACGATAATCTCGACAGCGTCAAGGTCGGCACCGCTATCGTTATGATGAGCCGCGGCTGCCGCTATAACTGCACCTACTGCGGAAACTCGCAGTTCAGAAACGTATACCCCAACAAGAAGATATATTCCCGCTTCCGCTCGCCCGAAAACGGTATTCTTTATCTCAAAACCCTGCTTTCGAAGCATCCGCAGATAAAGGTTATCAACTTCCGCGACGCGATATTCAATATGATGCCCGATTGGACCGAAAAATTCCTCGATCTCTATACAAAGGAAATTCACCTCCCCTTCACAGGCAACATCCGCTTCGATATTCTCACCGAGGAATCGGTAAAGAAGATGAAGGAGGCAGGCTGCTACACGATCGATATGGGCTTGGAAAGCGGCGATCAGGAAATGCGCTTTAAGTATCTCAAGCGCTATATGACCGACGATATGATCATCAACTGCAGTAAATGGTTTCATAAATACGGCATCGCACAGCTCACCTATAATATAATCGGTCTTCCCTACGAGGATAAATACCGCGCACTCAAAACCATAAAGCTCAACGCAAAGGCGGGCGCAGACAGAGTTATCCCCAATATCTTCTACCCCTATCCCGGCACCAAGCTTTACGATATCGCGCTTGAGGGCGGCTTCATTCCCGAGGGCGGCGTATCCCCCGATGCGCGCGTGCCGTTGGTTCAGCCTCAGTTCCCCGAGCACGAGGTGCTTTATCTTCAGGCGTATTTCGCACATTTCGTTCGCAGATACAAATGGGCGTACGCTATGCCCGCATGGCTAGGCAAGCCCTATGAAAAATGGCTCGACCACCGCGCAACAGGCAAGCACGTCCCCTATAAATTCCTCGTTTCTCTCCACGACGGCTATTCCAAGGTACGCAACGGGCTCAAAAATATCCTTATCGACCATCTGCCGAAGGTATATATGAAGCTCCGCGTCTGGAAGCACAAAAAGAGAGCTAAAAAAGTAGACTGATATGGCAGGAACACTTTATATCGTACCCACCCCCATCGGCAATCTGGGCGATATGACGTTGCGCGCAAAGGAAACGCTCGAAAACGTCGATTTTATCGCGGCAGAGGATACCCGTGTGGGCGGTAAGCTTTTAATGCTTCTCGGCATAAAAAAGCCGCTCGTTGCCTACCACGAGCATACCTCGAAATCGGCAACCGAGTCGATTATAGAAAGAATACAATCGGGCGAAAGCTGTGCGCTTATAACCGATGCGGGCACCCCCGCGGTATCCGACCCGGGCGAGCGTCTGGTTCACGCCTGTGCGCAATCGGGCATTCCCGTTTGCTCTCTCCCCGGAGCCTGCGCGGCAATAGTCGCGATCTCTGCATCGGGTCTGCCCTCACGCCGTTTCTGCTTCGAGGGCTTCCTGCCCGAAGGAAAGAGCGAGCGCAGAGAGCGCATAGGCGAGCTCACCCGCGAAAAGCGAAGCTTTATTCTCTATATCTCCCCTCACGATATCGAAAAATATCTTGAGGAGCTTGCAAACGCGTTCAAAAACAGAAATTGCGTGCTCTGCAAGGAGCTGACGAAGATACACGAGCGTTATTTCCGCGGAACCGTCGAGGCGCTTTCCGAGCAATTCAAAACGCTTTCCCCCTCCGAAAAGAAGGGTGAGTACGTTATGGTTATCGAGGGCATGCCCGATGAAGAGGCATTCTGGGCGGAAATGAGCATCGAACAGCACGTAGAGCACTATATCTCGCTCGGGCTTTCGAAAATGGACGCCTGCAAGGCGGTCTCGCGCGACCGCGGTGTCGGCAAGGGCGAAATCTATAAGATCATCAACGGTTAGGAGCTTTAATGAAAAGGCTTGGGTTCGTATTTCTCGCAATAATCCTTCTTCTCAACCTCTTCGTCTTCAAGACCTCGGTCTTGGCGGAGGAGGAAGCCGTCTCGATATCGCTTTCCTGCGGAAGCGATTGCTACGTCGGCGGAGAAGCAAGGATAACAATAAAGGTGTCGAAGCCCTCGGCTGCGCTTGCAGGGCTTGAATTCGTGTTGAATTACGACAGCGAATACCTCTCCCCTCTCGTAACCGAAAATACCGAGGAGGGCAGAGAGATGGATGCGCTTATCTCGACCTCGCCTGACGGCTGGGAGCAGATGAGCATTCATTACGAAAATCGCGGTTACCGCTTCCGTTTTGCCGCCGATAAGGTGCAAAACAGCTTTCTCGACGAGGAAAACGAGCTTGTTCTCGAAATACCCTTTAAGGTTATAAAGGCAGGAAGCTTTGATTTTTCGATACCCGATAAGGACATAATCGCCGTTTCGGCAGATGCGAAAAACTCTCTGCTTTCGGGCAGGGGAAGCGAAATTACCGTCCACGCCGCAAGCGAGGGACAAAAGCTTTCCGCAGAGCTTTTCGGCGATGCGACAGCAGGCGAAAAGGGCAAATACGAGCTCGGTATAAATATCACAAACCTCGGCGACACCGCGGGAATCGTAGCCTTCGAGTTTAAGCTCTTGTACGATAAAAGCGTTTTCGCGCCGACCGTTACCCAAAATTCAAACGGCGAAATGGACGTCTTTCTTAAGGACACCCCGAGCGGCGCTTGGGAGCAGCTTTGCACCCACGACGAGAAAAACGGCGTTTATACCCTGCGTATCGCCGCAAAAAAGGTCGAAAGCACAACCGAAAGCGCAAAACTTTTATCGGGCGAAACGCTCAGAATATACCTTCCCTTCACGATCATCGCACAGGAGGGCACGATCGGAAGCTTTTCGGTAAACGGAAAAACTCTGATCGGGCTTAACAATATAAACGGAATAGTTTCGGGCAGCGGAAGCGATTTTTCGGTTTCTGTCGAAAAAAGAGCCGTCGGTATCTCTCCCGAGGAGCTCGGATATAAGGTAGAAAACGGAATTTTGTGCTACGTTTCCGAAAAAACGGCGGCAAGCGAGCTTCTTGCCGAATTTATCGGCTATTCCTTAACAGATGCAAACGGCAACGAAATTAAAGATACCGTCTGCACCGGCAATATCCTCTCCGACGGCACGAACAGCTATACCGTTTGCGTGCTCGGAGATATAAACAAAAACGGAAGCATCGACACCTACGATTATATTCTCGCGGCGAGAATATATTTCGGCACCTTCACTCCCTCGCCCGAGCAGACGCTTGCGGCAAACGTCAACGGCGATGCGCTTATCAACCAATACGACTATCTGCTTATAAAGCGCCACTATTTCAAAACCTATGAAATAAAGGTGAATAAATGAAAAAATTTCTCCTGCTTCTCCTCTCGCTGATTTTCCTGCTTCAGCTTTGTGCCTGCACGCAGAGCTATGAAAAAGCGGACGAGCACGCAAAAAAATTCATAACCGCGCTTCTTATCCGCGACGAAGCGGCTATGAAGCAATATATCCATCCCGACCATATCGAAAGCACGGTCCCCGACGATCTTTTTTATGAAACGCTCGAAAAGCAGTTTTTAACGGTCGGACATCCGCTCACAAGCCTTTCGGGTGTCAGCAAGGCAAAAATACGCGATATGGACGACTCGATGAAATGTATCTATATCGCAAGAGTAAACGAGCTTTTCTATACCGTCGAACTGATAATTCTCGACGACAAAAACGGCTACGGTATCGTTTCGGTCGCAATGACGCTCAATACCGAGCTCGATTATTATTACAACGAATCGCAGGGGTATTAAATGAAGGCTAATATTTCGCGTATAATCAAGGACTATACACAAATAACGGCAGGCGCTCTGCTCTATGCAATGGGCGTTTCTCTGCTTCTCGGCCCGAACGAGCTCGCATCGGGCGGTGTTTCGGGTATCGCGATAATCATCAACGCGCTTTTCGATGCCATCCCCACAGGTACCTGGGTTGTTATCCTTAACGTACCGATAATCATCCTCGGCGTTTGGAAGCTCGGCGCAAAAATCCTGCTTCCGACCTTCTATGCCCTCGCGGTGAGCTCGGGTGCAATGACTCTTATCGAGCTTTATATCCCCCCGATGACCGAAAACGTGCTTCTCGCCTGCGTTGCGGGCGCGGCTGTCGTGTCGGTCGGCGTCGGCTTGGTATTCCGCGGCGGCGCAACCACTGCGGGCACAGATATCGTCGTAAAGCTTCTCCGCTTGAAATTTCCCCATATCTCGACAGGTGCGATCTTCCTTTTCGCCGACGGGCTGGTGTGTCTTGCATCGGGTATCGTGTTCGGCGACGTCGATAAGGCGCTCTATGCGGGCATCGCCGTCTTTATCCAGATGGCTGTGCTCAATACCGTGCTCTACGGCTCGGACGAAGCGAGAATGGTTTATATAATCAGCGACCGCGATGCAGAAATATCCGAAAGGCTTCTTAAAGACGTCGATTGCGGCGCAACCTTCCTTTCGGGCAGCGGCGCCTATACCGGCATGGACCGCAAGGTGCTTATGTGCGCTTTGCGTATGCGCGATTTTCCGCGTGTGCGTGAGATCATAAAGCAGGTCGACCGCGACGCTTTCGTTATCGTAACAAAGGCAACCAGCGTTTTCGGCGAGGGCTTCAAGAGTCATAACGAGGACGATCTATGATACCCGAGCAGGTCTATAGCCTCCCCTCTCTCTGCGAAAGCCTGAAATCCGAGGTTCGCCCGATATTTTTATACGGAATGGGCAACGGTGCCGAGAAAATATATGCCTATCTTCGCGAAAACGGTATCGGCATAAACGGCGTCGTCGCCTCCGAGGGCTTTGTCCGCGGACAAAGCTTTCTCGGCTTTTCGGTTACCCCGATATCAGAGGCAGAATCGCGCTTAGGCTCGCTCTGTCTTGTGCTTTGCTTCGGGCTCGAGGGCGAAAAATCGCATTTTTTGAAGGAGCTTGCAAAAAAACACCGTATCGTTTCGCCAAACCTTGCCGTTTTCGGCGAAGGCGCGTTCGATAAAAAATATATACTCGAAAACAAAGAAAAAATCGAAAGGCTTTATTCTCTGCTCGAGGATGATAAATCGAGAGAAATATTTTTAAGCCTTCTAAAATATAATATCAGCGGAGATATAACCTATCTCGATGCAAACAACGGTCTTGTTCCGCCGCCGAATTTTTATTCGCACGGCAAGCGCCATATCGATATCGGCGCCTATGACGGCGATACCGCGCTCGAATTCGTATCCTATAATCGCGATTATACGGATATAGTTGCATTCGAGCCGGATAAGACCACCTATAAAAAGCTTGTGAAAAACACGGGCGGCATCCGCGATATTTTGTGTATCAACGGCGCGGCAGGGCAAAAAAATGGAAGGGTTTCGTTTGCCTCGGGCGGCGGACGCGCATCCCACTGCGGTGAGGGAAACGACGTCGATTGCTATTCTGTCGATGAATTTTGCGGATACACCCATATAAAAGCGGAGGGGACTCCCGTCGGCAGTATAAAAATCGATGCCGAGGGTATGGACCGCTTGGTCATCTACGGCGCGGTAAACACGATATATTGCTGTAAGCCGAATATCTGCGTCGCGCTGTATCACCGTGCGCACGATATTATCGAGCTTCCGCTTCTTTTGCGCAAGCATAACCCGAAATATAAATTCTATCTGCGAAAAAAGGAATATATACCCGCTTGGGATATTTTCCTCTATGCTACGGAGGGTGAATAATGACTTTTAAAGAAATCACGGCTGAAGAGCTTAATAACTGCGTTTTTACCGATATCGGCAAGAAATGGATGCTTATTTCGGCGCAGAAAACCGACGGAAGTATAAACACGATGACTGCGAGCTGGGGTGCGATGGGCGTGCTCTGGAACAAGAACGTATTTTTCTGCTTTGTCCGACCCCAACGCTATACTCACGAATTCACAGAGGAAAGCGGCAAAATCTCCATCTCTTTCTTCGGCGAGGAATACCGCGAGGCATTAACGGTTTGCGGCAGAAAAAGCGGCAGAGACTGCGATAAGATCGCGCTGGCGGGCATCACCCCGTTTGCAGATAGAAACGGTGTCGGCTTCGAAGAGGCAGAGCGTGTTATCTACGGCAAAAAGATATATGCGGGCAGGCTCGACCCGAAGGCTTTTATATCCGAGGATATCGAAAAGCACTATAACGGCGATTACCACACGGTATATATCTGCGAAATAGAAAAGATCATAGAAAAGGAATAAGAAAATGCAGGCAAGCAGTTTTATAAACGCCGTTAAAAACGGTGAATACGACAAAAGCATAAAGGCGCTCTATCCCAATAAAGACCTTTCCGACAGAAAAGAAAGAATTCTGAAGCTCGCAAACGATTTTACCGAGCTTTACGGCGACCTCGATATAGTTCTCTTCTCGGTCCCCGGTAGAACCGAGCTTTCGGGCAACCATACCGACCACAATAACGGCAAGGTGCTCGCGGCATCGGTCGATATCGATATTATCGCGGTTGCTTCGAAGACCGATGACGAAACGGTAAAGATAAAATCGGTCGGCTACCGCGAGGACACCGTCGATATCAAAAACCCCAACCCCGATAACGTCCGCAAGGGCAGCTCCTCGGCGATCATCGCAGGTGTTGCCGATTATTTCAAAAAGCAGGGATACGGCTGCGGCGGCTTCTGTGCCTATACCACCAGCGACGTTATGACCGGCTCGGGACTCTCCTCCTCCGCCGCATACGAGGTTATGTGCGCGCGCATATTCTCGGAGTTTTATAACAACGGCGAAATTCCCGCAATGGAGCTTGCAAAGGCAGGCAAATACGCCGAAAACGAATTTTTCGGCAAGCCCTGCGGACTTATGGATCAGGCGGCTTGCGCTTCGGGCGGTTGCTTGTGGATGGATTTCGAGGACAGCAAAAACCCGAAAACCGAAAAGCTCGATTTCGACCTTTCGAAATACGGCTACAGCCTTTGTATCGTAAACACGGGCGGTAACCACGCCGACCTTACCGACGATTACGCATCTGTCCCCGCAGAAATGAAATCGGTTGCCGCGCTTATGGGTAAGCAGGTGCTCCGTTCCTGCGATGAGGAGGATTTTATCGGCCGCATCTCCTATATGCGCTCTATCCTCGGCGACAGAGCGATAATGCGCGCAATGCATTATTTCGCCGAAAACAAGCGTGTCGATATGCAGAAAAAGGCGTTGAAGGAGGATAATTTCTCGGAATATCTGCGCTTTGTAGAGCTTTCGGGCAATTCCTCGTTCAAATTCCTTCAGAACGTCTATACGAATAAGAACGTATCCGAGCAGGGTATCTCGCTCGCTCTCGCAATAACCGAGCGCTTCGGCGCAACCTGCCGCGTTCACGGCGGCGGCTTTGCAGGCACGGTGCAGGCTTATATCAAAAACGAGCTTGTCGGCGAATACAAAAAAACGATCGAAGCGGTGTTCGGCGAAAATAACTGCCAGGTCTATACCATCCGTCCCTACGGTGCGGCAACCGTAACGGCTGATAAAATCAACGGCTGATAACCGAATATGGAAAAAGCAAGGATATATACCCTATTTTCCTCCTCAAAGGGAAACTGCACGTATATAAAATACGGAGAGGACGAAATACTTATCGATTGCGGTGCCTCCGCACGCGCTATCGAATGCTCGCTCAGGGTGCTCGGCAGCTCGCTTAATAGCATAAGCGCGATTTTTATCACCCACGAGCACACCGACCATATCGGCGGTATCGCGACGATCACGAAAAATCACAATATTCCGATATATGCGCCCGAGGCAAGCTGTAGCTGTATATACGAGCGTATGCCGCCCGAAAAGCCTATAATCCCGCTTGTCGCAGGGAAGGCTGTCGAGCTGAAAAGCCTTGCGGTCTGCCCTATCCCCACCCCTCACGATGCACGCGGAAGCGTTGGCTTCCGTATCCGCGCGGGCGAGGAAAAGATAGGCTATTTCACAGATATCGGGCACCTTTCGGAAAACGTTCTCCGCGGTCTTTCGGGCTGTGAGCGCGTCGTTATCGAGTCGAACCACGATATCGAAATGCTGAAATGCGGCGACTACCCCTACTCGCTCAAGCAGAGGATTCTCGGCGAAAGGGGCCACCTTTCGAACGAGCTTTGCGCCAGACTCCTTCCCCACCTCGCGAGCCACGGAACACGCTCGTTTATGCTCGCGCATCTGAGCGAGGAAAACAATACCGCCGAAACGGCGTATAACGAAAGCCTCGCATCGCTCGAATCGAGCGGCTATGACGTCAACCGCGAAGGCGAAAAAAGCCTGCGCTTGTGCGTGGCTTCCCCCTGCGGAATTTGCGAACTGAAATAAAAAAGCTTCTTTGCTTTCGCGGCAAAGAAGCCTTTTTTCTATTCCTCTTTTTTTCTGTCAAGACGGCGCATCGCGGTGATTATCGAAATGAGCGCCAGAATTTCGCAGATAATTCCGCCTATCGCGAAATTGAAAATATTATATATCAGCCAGGAAGGCGAGCTGACAAGCCCCGCACGGCGAACCGATTTCGCATCCTTCAGATAAAACCCTATACCCGTTGCAAACATACCGATAATCGGCAGAAACTCGATAATAAGATTAACAGCCGTCGGCTCCTTATCGAACACCAAAAAGGTAAGACCGTAGGCAACGAAATAGAGCACGCCGAAGCCGAGCACCCAAATAAAGCGATCCGCCTTGAATTTCTGCTTGTTCACGTAAACCAATGCACGCACCGCACCGACGGCGTTCAGAAATCCGCCGACTATCGCGCCTATCATAAACATATTCACGGTAAAAAGCGCCGCGCCGAAGAATTGCATCGCGATAATGCTTTTCTGCTTTTTAAGCTGGTATGAAATAATGTTCAAAGACATCGCAACAATGCCGACGCCCTGTGCGATGATTTCATAAGTATCCATAATAATGCCCTTTTTTATTGCTTTATTTCGTTTTTTGTGTTAAAATACAAACGAGGTGAGAAAATGTATTACGAAAAGCTTTCGCAGGAAACCGAAAACAAAATATTGTACGACCGCACGCACGGCACACTTCCACGCGTTGCTTTTATAAGCCCGCTCGCTCTCCGCCGTGATAAAGATCACGATCAGGCAACCATTCTCCGCAGTGCGTTCGTGCGCGATGCCGAGAAAATTCTCCATTGCCCCTATTATAACCGCTATGCCGACAAAACGCAAGTTTTTTCGTTCTATAAAAACGACGATATTACAAGACGCGCACTCCACGTTCAGCTCGTTTCGCGTATTGCAAGGACTATCGGCAAGGCGCTCTGCCTTAATTCCGACCTTATCGAAGCGATATCGCTCGGACACGATATAGGGCACACCCCGTTCGGACATAAGGGCGAAAGCTTCCTCGACGAGCTTTATTTCTCGCAGACCGGCAGGCATTTTTCTCATAACATCCATTCCGTCCGCGTGCTTGATAAGATTTTTCCGCTTAATTTAACACTCCAGACTCTCAACGGTATTGCCTCGCACGATGGCGAAATGGAGCTTGAACGCTATACGCCGCGCCCGGTAAGGAGCTTTGCGGAGTTCGATTCGCTTATCGAGAGCTGTTACGCCGATAAGGCAAATATAAAAAAGCTTATCCCCGATACTCTCGAGGGCTGTGTCGTTCGCATTTCGGATATTATCGCCTATCTCGGCAAGGACAGACAGGACGCCGAGCGCTTGGAGATCGACGAAAACGATATTTTCGACGACGGCGCAATAGGCAAGCACAACTCCGAAATTATTAACAATATGACGGTAAACATCGTCGAGCACAGCTACGGCAAGCGTTATATAAAAATGGACGAGGCGCATTTTTCGGCGCTAAAAAAGGCAAAAAGCGATAATTATGAGCAGATCTACCGCTCGAAAGAGGTCGAAGCCCTGCTCGAATCGACCGTCCGCCCGATGATGCAAGAGCTTTATCACAAGCTTCTGCATGATCTTATAAACGAAAACCTCTCCTCCCCGATATTCACGCATCACTTCTCGGTTGTCGATAAGCCCTATTATAAAAGAGAGCTCCCCTACCGCGAAACCGAGCCCAACCAGATCGTAGTGGATTATATCGCGAGCATGACCGACGATTATTTTGTAGACCTTCATTCGCATTTCTTCCCGAAAAGCAATCTTCAGATAAAATACAAAGGATATTTCGATTAATGAATCGCTGTGTTATAATCGGCGGTGCGCCGATAAACGATTACGACCGAATAAAAAAGCTACTCCGCGAGGACGATTTTTATATCGCCTGCGATTCGGGACTCAAGCATATAGAAGCGCTGTGCATCTCTCCCGACCTTATTATCGGCGATTTCGATTCTTATGAAAAGCCGAATACCGATACCGAAACGATAATTCTCCCGCGTGAAAAGGACGATACCGACAGCTTTTTTGCGGTTAAAGAGGCATTAAAGCGCGGATTTGACGATTTTTTGATAATCGGCGTAATCGGAAAAAGGCTCGACCACAGCTTAGGCAATATTTCGCTTCTTTTGTATCTGCATAAGCTCGGCAAAAAGGCAAGCATAGCCGACGATTATTCGGTTATGGAAATTATTTCGGGGCACGCCGAGGCAGAGGACTGCTACCCCTATTTTTCGCTCCTTGCCGTCGATGGCGATGCAAGCGGAATAACCGTAAAAAACGCAAAATTCCCGCTTGAAAACGCAAAGATCACCGCAGGCTATCAATACGGCATATCCAACGAGGCAATAAAAGGCAAAACCGCCGAAATCAGCATTAAAGAAGGCAGATTACTGCTTGTTAAGGTTATAAATGAATAAAGAAAACGGTTGCAACAGATACGCTGCAACCGTTATTTTTGTTTTATTGCTCGACGTTTAAATCGACCAATTCGTAATAATTGGTGTTGTACGCAAAAAGCGCCTTGTTCGGTCTGTCCTTGCTTACGACGACAAAAAATTCGTCGCCCTCGCTGTTCGTGTAGGTTTCCTGCAGCGAGATCACCACTCTTCCGCAATGGTAAAGATACATCGCGTGCTCCATATACGAATGACGTCCGTAGCGCACGTATCTGTCGTCGGTAACGACTCGGTCGGCAGTATCTATAATTATTTTATACCCGCCGCCCGCGAGCTTTTTCATATTGCGGTAATAGTGGTATCCTGCCGCCATAAAGATCAAAAACGGAACGCTCAACAGCAAAATATTAACAAGTGTTGCCCATTTTTGTTCCATACCGCTGACGTTTACGATCAATACGAAAAGCAGTGCAACGAACAAAAACGCAAACGATACGATAGTCATCCCCCAAAACTCGCCCTTGTGCGAATTGGAAAGCGCTTCGTATATTCTTTCGGGCGTTATCTGCTTTTTCTTATTGTCGTCGGGAGCGATTTCTGTGCTTTTGCTTACGTAATTTCCCATTCGTTACCTCTCGAATAAAGCTCTGTCTATCTCAGTAACATTATACACTATATCTTTGCTTCCGTCAAGGGTTATTATTTTGCACTTTAGGAGCTTCAATCCTTCTTCACTCCCGCGCCCGAGAAATCAAAGATATGTACTATCCCTCGCACAGCATTTTTTTACACCAGCAAAGCAAGGTATTAAAAGCAGTATCGAAATCGTAATCGGAGTTATTCGCGATTGCCTGTGCAATTTCGAAAACCGCCTTATCCTCGCAAGAAAGCACGGAATATAGCTCGCGCTTGGTTTTATAAAACACCTTCTCGCGCAGGTAATAGCTGTTTTGCAATATAAAAAACACGCCCTTATAGGCAAAAGGAAGCGATTCGCGGTTATTGCCCGAATCGGAATAAATATATCGGTGGCAGAGCTCGTGATAAATATTGCCGACGCTTAGCTTGATAAAGCTCCTTATATCGCGTTCGTCGCAGTGCGGAACAAGCTTTGAAAGCTCGCCGTAATAATCCTTTGTCGTATGTAAAAGATGTGTGATTTCAAGCGCGTTCCAATTATAAAGCTCTTCGCTTCCGCAAATGAACCCGCAAGCCTTTTCGCTGTGCGGCAACGAGCCGATAACGCTTTTGTATAAATCAAGGTCGCTTGCCGAAAGGTCTTTTATAACGACCATAATATCGAAATCGCTCTCCTCGGTCGCTTCGCCGCGAAGATAACTGCCCTGCAAGCCAAGATAGACAAGCCGAGCGCCGAACGCCCTCTTCAGCTCGGATAAAATATTCTGTATATGCAATTCTGCTTCAATCATTCTTCGTTCCCCCGTGCACAAAGCTCTGTCATTCTCGCTATCTGGCTTTCGAAAAAGGTTACGTAATTTTCATAAAAATAGTTCGCATCGTTCGTCGAGTTTCCGAGTATCGCGATAAGCGAAAGCGCCTTTTCGGTTTCCGATATTGC
>JAGBWF010000005.1 GCA_017629895.1 Clostridia bacterium | reverse complement strand
ATCCTGCAAACGGCGGCTATGCAATCATCGAAGCTTTCGAAGAAGAAAAGCCCGTTGATCCCGAAAAGCCCGTAGTTCCCGGCGACGCTTCGAATATGCTCGTATTCGCTATCATCGCTATCGTTGCTATGGCTGGCTCCGCTGTGGGTGTTAAGACTCGCAGATAAGCTTTAAAGCAATAATAAAAAGGACTGCTTCGGCAGTCCTTTTGTTTTGCGGTTTTACTCGCTGAATTCCCCTCACTGCGCGGATATGCTTCCACAAAACGAAAACAACCGCTCTGCCAAAAAAAACAGAGCGGTTATTTTATTACGTTGCTTATTTTATTGCGTTGCTTATTTTATTGCGGTGTTATTCTCTTCAGCCTTCTTTTTGCGAATTTCACTATATCCGAATTGCTGTCATAAAGGCATTCGTTAAGTATTTCGGGGGTAAGCATCCTCCGCTTCCCCATTTCGCAAAGCGCGATCGCGCGGCAGTTAGAACAGAGAGTGGTGCTGTAAATTATCGGCAGGGCGGATTTAAGATAGCGCGGTGCGCTCTTGCGTTTGAACAGCTCGAAAATATCAAAATGAAATCTATGCCAAGTGATTTCGTTTTCTTTATCGGTTCCGAGCTCGGTAAGAAGCTTCACCAGGTCCGACTCGTTTTGCGGAAGCGGAATTTCGGTAAACAGCTCGCGCTCGATATATTTTTTTCGCCGTGAAGCGCGTTCCGCCTGATAAACAGGGTCGCTTTCGCGCTCGCGCCGTATTTCCCGTTGCTCTGCATCGTATTTATTAACAGCGTTTACAAACGCCGCAATACACTCGTCTTTATCTGCATTGCGCGAAAGACGTTTGAAATAATCGGAATGCGAAAACCACACGAAAGAGCCGCCGTCGTAATTCGGGTTGTGAAGAAAAAGCCTTCCTATATCCTTTGCTATCCTGCGGAAATTGCTCATTCGCACGCTCAGCGCGTTGCAGATAAATTCGAAGTTATCGATCACGGGAAAATGACCGTTCGGCAATTCCTTTTTGTTCCACAACAGATCGTATAGAGTTTTGTATTTGGAAGCAAGCGCCTTTTCCGCGATTTTATCGCCGTCGCAGGCGAAATCGACAAGGATTTCGGTATAGTACGCCGTGTTCCAGCCGCAATCGGCGGGCGAAAGCCGAAGGAAACGGTTTATAATAATATCGCGGAAATATTCGGGTTGCTCATAGCAACAAAAAATCGCATAGCTGTAATAAGACCGCGTGCCCTCGCACTGCGGGTCGAACGCAGGGCATACAGAGAGTGTTTTCACGACCTCTTTTTTGTATTTTTCGGGGTTTTCCTTTATAGCAAGATAAGCTCTGCCAAGCCCGCGCGAAAGCGCGTAGGTTAATTCCTTTTTTGTCATAATTACTCCGTTAAATTTGTTTTAATAAAAGCTTTTTAAGAAAACAAAAAGACGCAACACGGCAAAGCAACGAAAAAAACGTTGCTTTTTTACTTGCGCTTGCGTCTGTATTACGGAGCTAAACCGATTATTCGTGAATATCGTCGAGGTCGCAATCTTCGTTTTCGTGCATAAACTCACGCGCCAGAACACGCTTCTTTTCGCGTTCCTCTTCGACCATATCCGAAATGAGATTTTTGATTTCGGACGGCTTTTTGATTTTTTGAATATCAAATTCGGGGGTGGATTTATCGGCGGTACAGCAATGAATCGTGCCGACACCGAAAATACGCTGACCGATAGGACGGTTAAGCGTTAAATCCATAATGCGATAGAGGCGTATTTCCTCTTCCTTCTTCGAAAGAAAGCCGGATTCGATAAGAAGTTTGTCTTTCGTAAGCTTGTATACCGTAAAGCTCAAGGGCAAGCCGAATATTGTGCGCTTTCTGTCTTTCCAAATATATTCCGCAGACATAACAAAACACCTCCGTTAGTTTTTATATATTTATAATACCACAGCGTTTTCCTCTTTGCAAGTGTTTTTAACGAGTACGCTTATCGAAAAATTCGCTCCTGCGCGCAGGAATACGGTTATTCCTGCTCTTCGCTTCTGTTGGGAATCGAATAACGCGAAATCAATATATGGTCGGGAAGATGCGGGTCGATCACAACCCCGAACTCGCGCAGCGGCTCGATAGCGTTGAGTGTATCGAACACGTCGGACAGCTTGTCTTCGACTATGGGAAAGCCCTCTGCCCTACCGTGCGCCGTCATGTGTGCAACGCAGGCGTGCGGAGTCGAAAAAACGGGATAATATCCACCTTTATCCGCTCCCGCGGAAAGAACCCACAGCCTCACGTTGCCGTTTACGTCCTCTCCGAACGGAATGGCGTTATATACGGTTCGGCTTGCGTTTTCCTCCAAAAACTCTGAAAGAGTTATTTCGCCGTCGATGTATTTCTTTTTAGCCGCCTTCCACTTCGACGTAACGCGATACCACTTGATTAACGTTAATAGCTTCATAAAGCGCCTCTGTATTTTTATAATGTTTTTATCTGCAGGAAATCCGTCATTCATCATAATATTTGTCGCGGCTATTGACTTCAGCATAGTTGCCGTCGTAGTTTACCGAGGTATTGCATTCGCTTTCGCGCAGCATAAAGCCCCAAAAGTCGTGATAATCGACAAGAAGCTCGCGCGTTAAAGCCGTGCGCTCCTCCACCTTGCCCCAAAGGCGATCCTCGTTACCGCGAACGAGCTTTTTCGTTTTCAGATTCAGGCTGTACGACCTGCCGTTGTATTTGATTGCGGCTCTCGTATCGCTCGACCATTCGATTTCCGCGCCGATAGCCTTCAGCGTAGCGACAAGGGGCAATTTCGTTTCCCGCGCGATTATATCCATTTCGCACAGGACCTCTGTTTTCGTGCCATCGAAATACAGCGGCGCTTTTTGTGCGCGTTGCCACTGCTCAGTATCCGAAACCGCGGCAAAACCCGAATGAGATCCGAAAACCTCGTGCTTATCCACCTCGGCAACGATAATTAAATGCTGTACGTCGTTCGTTGTTCCGTCGAGCCTTCTTTGTATTTTGAGCGCAGTGCCGTGCTCGCCGCAGGAGATGCCGAGAAGCTCGAATTTATTTCCGCTTGAGCTCGATGGAATGCAGGCGATAATCAACGCCTTTGTTTGAAAATATTTTTTATCCTTATCCTTTGCAAATTCGTTAAATTCATTCGATTCGCTCTCTTTTACAAGCTGCGACAGGCTGCCCGTATTCATTATGAGCGTTGTCCTGACGCTGTTTGGAGATACATACAGATAGTTCAAATCGAGCTTGCCGACAAAGGTGTGCGAGGTAAATTCGAGCTCTCTTTCGGTGGTGTCGAAATGAACGAATTCGCTTTCCGCCGCGAAGCTTTCACAGCCCGCAACGTCGGCACGGTCGATTTCGACAGCGCAAATTCCCGGAACGACTGTCATTCCGCCCTCTTCCGCGTGGGTATAGATATATTCAACGGTTACGCCGTCTTCATCGGCGCGGACCGAGCGCACAGCGATATTGTAGCCCGTCATCGGTGCTGTAATATCGTTTAAAAGCAGAAGCTTTTCTTCGAAAAAGTCTTCGGGAAGGCTTTCGAAAAATTCGGGCGTTTGATTTGAATACTCGAGCATTTCGGTAAACGCGGCAATATCGTCGCGGCTGTCGATCACAATGGTGCCAAACCGACCGTCTTCTTTTCGCAGAATAGAATATTGCGAATATTCATCCCCATATTTAAGGCTTGCGGGAAATACGTGCTCGATAAACTCTATTTCACGCGGGGTTTTATCGAACACCGCGCTTTCCTCGGATAAGCTATTATCGGATTCGGCTTCGCTTGATTCGAAAATAACCGATTCGTTAATGCTCGAATCGTCCGAGGTCGGTTCTGTCGCGCAGGAAACCAAAAGCAGAAGGCAAAGCAGGGCGGCTATTATTCTTACGTATTTCATATATTTCGCTCCTTTTTTATTTCTGTATACTTATACGCGTTAAAGCGTGTTCCCTTTCAATCCTTTTGCGAGAATTTTTTTCGAAACGCGGAATACAGCATATCCGCAGATTTTTTCAATCGGTCGGGATCGACCTTCAGAACCGCGCGGTCATAGGTCAAAAGACCGTTCGTTTCGTCCTCGACGTCGGAGAGCTGTGTATAGATCGCGCCGCAAAGTCCGTTTTCTATCGCGCCGACAAGCTCGTTTTCGAACAGCGAAATCAGCGCGTTCTCGAATTCGGCTTGGGTTTTAAAGCTTTTATAGCCGTAATTCTTATCGAGGTTGAAGATATGCCCTTCCACACGGTAGGAATATCCGCCGTATTCCGAAAGAACAAGCGGCTTTTTGCGCCCGGACAGCCTTATCGGCTTGAAATATATATGCTCGCTTTCGACGTCGCTCTTTTTCGGCTTAAACCAGCCCGACGCGGTATCGAAAATACGCGTGGGGTCCTTGCTTTTAAGCGTTTCATAGCAGTTATCGGCATCGAACTGCCCCCAGCCCTCGTTGAAGACCGTATAATAGATCACGCTCGGGTGGTTGTAAAGCGAATCGATAATTTTATATGCCGCCGACAGAAATCCGCGCCTGCGGAATGGGCTCGCCTTGTGGGTTACACCCTTTTTTAAAAACAGAGTCGGCAGTGCGGTATCGAGCAAGAAGGAATATTTACCGCTGTTGATAAAATCCTGCCAGACGAGCATACCGTATTTATCGCAATAATAATAGAAAATGTCGGGCTCGGCTTTAATATGCTTACGCAAGGTATTGAAGCCGCATTTCTTCATTCTTAATATATCGTCCTCATACCCCTTGCTCGTCGCAGGAAGAAAAATGCCGTCGGAGAAATAGCCCTGATCGAGCAGACCGTGCATAAAAATCGGCTCGCCGTTCAAAAGAATCGTATTGTCCTTAATTTCGACGGTACGCAGTGCGAAATAGGAATCCACCCTATCGTTACCCGAAATAACCGTAAAATTATATAAATGCGGAGTGTCGGGCGTCCAATTTATCGGATTTTCAACGTCAAGACGGAATTTTCCGCCATTGACGCGGTATTCCCTGCCCTCGAAAATAAGCGTTTTTTCGTCCTCGCCGCCGAATATTTCGATATCGACACCCTTAAGATCGGGCGTGATGCATATTTTTTCGATATAATTATCGCAAACGCTTTCCAGCCAGACCGTCTGCCATATACCGCTTATCTTGGTATACCACATACCGCCGCGCTTGAGCGTCTGCTTGCCGTAGGGGAGCTCTTTATCGAGGTCGTCCCAAGCGATGATCATAAGCTCGTTTTCGCCGCTGCAGAGCTTATCGGTTATATCGTAAGAAAAGGAATTGTATCCGCCGATATTCACGCCGACCGCAATACCGTTTATATATACCTCGGCTATCTGGTCGCAGGCGCCGATATGCAGAATAACCCTTTCTTTTATAAATTCGGGATCGAGCGTAAAAATGCGCTTATACCGCATAACCTCGCCCTCGTTCAGCGCGCGCATAACGCCTGAAATACGGCTTTCGGGCACGAACGGCACCAAAATTTTGCCGTTATAGACCGGCACGCCCTTGTTATTGCGGTTTTCGACCGAAAAATCCCACAAGCCGTTAAGACAAAGATAGGAGTCTCTTCTGAGCTGAGGGCGCGGATAATCCGAAAACGGCGTTTCACAGCCGCAAAGTAAGGATTCGTATTCGGTTTTAAGCGATACGGTTTTCATCAAAAAGGGCTCCTTTTTGCTTTTTCATTATTTATTTTAACACAACAAGCACGGCTTTTCAACAATTTATAAGGCAGTTTTCCCGATTTTTCTTAATATCCCTTAATTTTATGTAAAATCGTTGAAAAACGGGTCGAAATATGGTATAATAAATCGAACAGCCGCAATTCGCGGCAATAATTTTGATATGAGGTTTTTTGACGATGAAAAGAATTCTCTCTTTCGTATTATCGGCACTGATGCTCGTTTCGCTCCTTGCGGGCTGCACTAAGACCGTTACAGAAACGCTCAAGACCGATTTCGTTTGCTCCTTCGTTATCACTCAGGTGAACGACGAGCAGAAGATCAACGTTGCTTATAACTCCGACGAAAATATCACAAAGCTTGTACTTTCCGTAAAGCACGGCGAGCAGACGGTTTGCGAAAAAACCTTCGAGGGCGACGCGCTTAACGAAAAGAACGTTACCGTCGATGCCTTTTACGGCAAGCACACAGTAAGCATTAAAGCTTTCGCAGGTGAATTCGAGACAAACACCGTTTCGGAAATCGCGCTTTCGGCAAGCGAATATATCATCGCGCCTATTTCCGGCTCGATGCCCCAGCTCTATTTCACCCTTAATATGAAGGAAATCACCAAGGACCACGCTATCCCCGCTTTCGTTTGGCTTGCGCGTCCTGACAGCTGGAACTGGGAAAACCTTCCCGAAAACGTTTATGCAATGCCCAACGCGCCTATCGAAGAGGTGCTCACCCACAACAATTACGACAAAATGGTGGAAGCGACCGATAAGTATATCGAGGAGCTTTACAGCATCAACAAAAATTCGAAATTCAATCTTTATATCAACGACTTCAACTCCTATCTCTATTTAAAGCTTCTCGAGGGCAACGGCATCCCCGCAAGCAACTACTACGTTACCCTTCTTTCCGACGGCGGCTCTTCTTATAAGGATTTCAACCTCGCATTTAACGTCGAAGAAGAGGGCTTTGACGCCGACGCGAAGTATGTAGAAATGGCAGAAAAGCTCGATAACCTCTTTGCCGAGGTGCGCGAAGCGGGCGATTACGACGGAGGCGACAGCTTCTCTGTCGACGGAAACGCTTTCAGACAGTATTCCTACGTTGCGGCAAGAGAAAAGGACAATATCGAATGGTGGATACTCCGCCCGAGATCCGGCGTGCTTTGCTCCCCCGATGAAGAATTTATCAACAGAGTTTTGAACGACGATAAGCGCGAGGGCGTTATTGAGGAACGCAACTTTGCCAATCCCCTGAAGGTTATGACCGACGAGGAAAAGGCAGAGCTTAAATCGCTCTATAACTTCAACAACGAGCTTTTCGAGGCGGCTGACGAATCGGTCAAAAAGGCTATGATGATTCTCGGCTCCTGGGCAACCGCAGTAAACGAGCCCGATTTCGACGACTACGTCAAGCTTATCAAGGCATATTACGGCGAAGAGGAATTCGTTTATTACTACAAGGGACACCCCAACACCCCGACAAGCAACCACCCCGATAAGCAGGCTCAGCTCGAGCGTCTCGGTCTTATCGACGTTGAATCCTCGATCAACGCAGAGCTTATCCTCTTCTTCTATCCCGATATTTATATGTGCGGCTATAACTCCAGCACCTTTATGTCGGTAGAAAGTCCCGAAATGGCTTGCTGTATGTTCAATATGAGCATTGCAGACGCGGAAGCGAACGAAGCTACCGCCGATTACCGCAAGCTTATCGGCATCTACACCTCGAAGATCACCGAGGATTCCCCCTATGCGTCCTACTGCGAGGGCGAGGGCAGCTTCTATCTTATCGAGTTCAACAACGATAAGCAGAACGATGCCAATTTCGCTATCTTCGATGCAGAAGCAAACAAGATCACCTATCACAAAAACTAATATTTTAAAAGGACAGAGAACCAAATTCTCTGTCCTTCTTTTTCATAAAACGTGTTGACTTTATTAGAACGGCGTGGTATAATTTATATTAGAATAATAACACGTTAAAGGAGATATCATTATGGCAATAGGAATGATTATCGGTTTTATCATCGCCGTTATCGCGGTGGCGTTTGCTATCGGCGCGGCGGTATCGTTTAAAAAGAGAGCGAGCAAGGCAGGCATTGCCTTTATCGGCTTGATTGCGCTTTGCGTGCTCGCGCTTGGGCTTGTCCCCTCGAGCTTCCACACCGTCGAAACCGGCGAGGTTGCCGTTGTTAAGCACTTAGGTCTTGCAAAAGAGGTTAAGACCCCCGGCACCTATTTCTCGTTCTGTCTTACAAACACCTATGATTTTTACGACACCAAGGTTCAAAACGTAGATATTACGACCGCGGCTTATTCGTCCGACGCGCAGACTATGTCTATCCAGATGACTCTGCAGTATCAGATCATGTCGGACCGCGTTATCGACGTTGCAAGCCAGTACGGCTCGCTCGATACGTTGCAGAACCGTATTCAGTCGATCGCGATTGAAAAGACAAAGTCTATCCTCTCCTCCTACAAGGCAATGGATATTATCGCGGACCGCGCTTCGATGTCCCCCGCTGTCGAGGAAGCGATTATCAAGGCTGTCGGCGACGAATATTTCGTCAACATCGTTGCCGTTGTGCTCACCAATATCGATTTCAGCGATGCTTTCGAGCAGGCGGTTGAGGACAAGATGATCGCAGAGCAGGCGAAGCTCAAGGCAGAATACGAAAACGAAACCAAGATCGCGCAGGCGGCGGCAGAAGCAGAAGCGAAGCTGAAGGAAGCCGAAGCGGCTATCGAAATCGCAAAGGCAGAGGCAGAAGCGAAGAAGATCGCGGCGGATGCCGAGGCAGAGGCAAACAAGATCGTCAACGACTCGCTTACCGACAAGATCCTGCAGGAAAAATATCTCGAAAAATGGGACGGCAAGCTCCCCAACGTTATGACCGGTGAAGGCGGTATCGACATCCTCTTCCCCGTCGAAGCAACAGAGTAGTTATTTGAAATAGTATTTGTTTACGAGAGGAGCTTTTTGCAAAAAGCTCCTCTCGTAAACAAATACTATTTCAAATAACTACTCTGTTGCTTCGACGGGGAAGAGGATGT
>JAGBWF010000069.1 GCA_017629895.1 Clostridia bacterium | reverse complement strand
CGCCCCGGTGTTTATCTGCGCGTTTCGCAGGATATTTCGGCTGATAAGTGGTCGGACGTCTATCACGTCGTCGAGGTGCCGAAGGAGGATTTTTATTCCAAATATTATGAATATTCCTGCTGTAACACCTGCCTTGCTGTTACCGGTCCGAGCACGGCGTTTATCGCATACAGCGATTTCACACTGAACGCACCTGACGGCAGGCGTGCAAAATCGATCATGGTCCGAAAAATCACGGTTGAATAGAAAGCTTTTATACACGCCTATCTCTTATAACCGAACAACAAAAGACCGTCCGAGCTTAAAAATCGGGCGGTCTTTTATGGTTTTATTTACTTGTTTCGGCGATAAAGGTTTCGATCTGGTCTGTAATGGTTTTCAGGCTTTCGCGCCAGAACTCAGGTCGGGTAAGGTCGATTCCCGCGATTGCCGCAACGCTTTCTACCGTGCCGACGGTCGTTGCGCGGAGAAGCTCGCGGTATTTGGGCAGGAAGCTTTCGCCCTCTTCTAAATATTTTGCATAAAGTCCGCGAGAGAAAAGTCCGCCGAATGCATAGGGGAAATTATAGTAGCTCAGCCCTGCGCTGTAATAATGGCTCTTACAGCACCACATATAAGGATGCAGGCAATCGGGATCGAGCCCTTCGCCGTACGCTTCTTTTTGTGCGTTTATCATAATCTTTTCAAGGTCGGAGGCATAAAGGAAGGTGTCCTTTCTGCGACGGATAACCTCGTCCTCGAAGAGAAAACGCGAATAGATATCGACGATTATCTGGGTGGAATCCTGTATCTGACTTTCGATAAGCTGTATCTTCTCTTCCCCTTCGGATTTCGCGATAGCATCGTTTACGATAATAAGCTCGTTAAAATTGGATGCGGTTTCGGCAACAGGCATCGTATAACCCGTATTGAGCGGACGGTGCGTTTGTATCTGCTGACCGTGGTATGCGTGTCCGAGCTCGTGGGCAAGCGTTACAACCGAGCCGAAGCTGCCCGAAAAGTTTGTGAGTATTCGGCTTTGGCGGACGAAAGGAAGGTTGGAGCAGAACGCGCCGCCGCGTTTGCCCGCGCGGGGATAGAAGTCGATCCATTCCTCCTTGAAGGCTTGATCAACCATTTCCGCAAGGTCGGGTGCGAAGGACGAAAAATGCTCTACAAGGTATTTGTGTGCTTCCTCGACGGTAAAGCTTTCGCTTCCCGCTTTGCCCATAGGCGCAAGAATTTCATACCAAGGAAGTCCGTTTTCATAGCCTAAAAGCTTCGCTTTATGGCGGAGATATCTTCGGAATGCGGGCATAGCCTCACGCATTGCCTCGAACATTGCGTCGAGGGTTTCCTTCTTCATACGCGACTGGTCGAGAGTCATCGCAAGCGGATCCTCATAGCCGCGGAGCTCGGCTTCGAGATTGACCTGCGCCTTTATGCTGTTGAGCGAAAACGCGATAGAATCCTTTATCTTGTCATAGCATGCGATTTCCGCTTCGAATGCGGCTTTTCTCACCGCGGGATCCTCGCTGTCCGCAAGACCGCGGATAGCCGAAAGCGACGTAGTTTCGCCGTTATAATCAACCTTAACTGTCGAGGTAAGATGCGAGAAAAGGTCGCCCCAAGCCTTGCCGCCCGAGATGTTCATTTTCGCGAAGAGAGCTTCCGCCTCGTCGCTCATTTTATGAGAAATATCGTTTTTGATTTCCTCAAAATAGAATTCATACTGCGAAAGAAGCTCGTCGGAGGCTATAATCTCCTCGAGATTTTCGAGCTCGCCTGCAAATTTTTCAAAAATAACGTTATCCTTTGTTGTGGATGCGACCATCGCCGAAATTTTCGTCTGGTAGGATGCGCCCTCGGAATCGGCACTGTCTGTCGCACGGCGAAGCCCGAAATAGCCGGCAAGGCTGCGAACAAGCACGGTAAGCTCCTCTTTGACCTCGATAACACGGCGCAACGTTTTAGCCGCATCGTTCTTATCAAGCTCAGCGACAGCCTTGCCGAAAAGCGAGATAAGATTTTCAAAGCGCGTCATATCCTTCGCGAGATTTTCATCGTCTATTCCGCGATAGAGTATATCAAGAGACCAGTTATTATACATAAGTTTGCTCCTTTTTCGGTTTTGCTTCATTATATCACAGTCTTTGCAATTTTACAAGCCGTTTTACAACGTCTTGAAATATTTAGCGATATGTGCTATAATGCTCACCGAAAACAAAATCAACGGCTTTTCCGCTATGATTTGGGAGGATCTATATGGAATTAAAGTACACGAAGCCGATAACGGGAACCTGGTTCGAATTTCGACACCACAACCAAAAAGAAGGCGTATACTGGGACGAAACGCTTCAAAACTTCACCGAAGAGCAATGGCGTGCAAAGATTCGCGAGATGAAGGAATTCGGAATGAAGTATGCGGCGTTGCTTTGCACCACCCTCAACAACAAAACCTATTTCGAATCCTCGATATTCCCTGAGCGTTGGGAGATGACCTGCAAGGATCCTATCGAGGTCGTGCTCGACGAGGCGGACAAGGTCGGACTTAATATATTTTTAAGCAACGGCTTCTACGGCGATTGGCTTCCCCGCTACCGCAATATGACAGACCCGCGCGAAATAATGTCTACCCCCGAAATTCTCCGCCGTACCTGCGTTGCAATGAACGAGCTTACCGAGCTTTACGGACATCACAACAGCTTTTACGGCTGGTACTATCCCGACGAGGCTTGGATAAACGGACACTTGGACGAGGAATTTATTCAGTACGTCAACTTCTCGTCTGCCGAAATGCACAAGCTCGGAAAACGATTCAAATCGCTTATCGGCCCCTACGGAACAAAGGATCTGATCGCCGACGACAGATACATTCGCGACCTCGAACGGCTTGACGTGGATATATGCGCTTATCAGGACGAGGTCGGGGTTCAGAAGAGCTCGTATACAGATACCGCCGCATATTTCGAAGCGCTGAAAAAAGCGCACGATAAAGCAGGACGTTCAATTCTTTGCGGCAATGCGGAGGTTTTCCGTTTCGAAGGCAAGGTTTATCAGTCCGCGCTTCTTCCCGCACCGTTCGAGCGCGTACAAAAGCAGCTCGAGGCTATGTCGCCTTACGTAGAGGAAATTTTCATCTATCAGTATCCCGGACTGATGAGCAAGCCCCAAAGCCTTGCTCCGCTCGGACACCCCGATGCCGAGGTTCTGTATACCGACTATATCAATTACCGCAAGAATTTCGAAAAATAAAGCGGTCTAAATACGATATGCACCGAAAAAACATAGTATTTTCGTGAGTTCAATATAGTTAACAAAGAACGAAATACGTTATAATAAAAACAAGCCCTTTCTCCCCTCTCACGCATACTGTTTCCGTGTACTCCGGTCGGCAAAGTGGGATAAACTGTGGTCAGAAAAATTACTCCTCACAAACGGCAATCGCCGTGGGTGAGGAGTTTAGATTTTATTCAGCTTTGGTTAAATTCCATGTTGCAAGAAAATCGGGATTCACAACGACCTCTCCAGTGGAACGAAGCTTGTATTCACCTTGGCGGGCTCGTTTGGTTGAACTTAAATCGGGGGGAAGAGTGAAATCCGTTCCGTCCTTCTGTTTGACGCGGATCAAATCCTCGGTTGCTTCCGTGACTGTTCCGTAAAACTGCTTTTGTTCGATAAATTCATTATCGTGTGTGTAATACGTGATACCGACCAAAAGAACCTTGCCGATTAGCTCATCAAGGGTTATTTCTTTCTCGGCTTCTTCATCGTATTCCTTACGCGCTTCGTATAAATACATACCGTAGTCTTTATACGCTTCGGGGATATCGTAAATTGTTTTGCCCGTTTCTTCGGAGACATAAAGTTTACATTCGCCGGGATATTCGTGATCAAAAGTATCCCAAGCAGTTACGAGGCTGTTGGTTTTTTTAATGCCAAAGCTGTGCATAAAATCACCGTATGATTCTGCATTTTTGGTATAGATTGTCACCACATTGTACTTTCCGAAAAGAATTTCCTCGTGAGATTCATGACCGCCAATACCAAACGTGTTCATTCCGTCCTTGATGAGAAAAACGCCAAGCGATTCAATGCAATCGGTTGCTTGTTCAGCATCAAGACCATCGATAAAATATACGTCATAATCGTCATTTGCATTCGTTATGGTCTTTCCTTCTGTAATGCCGTCTTCGTCTTTGCAAGGCAGCTCTAAAATGAAAAACAGAGGCTCGTTATGCATTTTAATAAATTGCCTCATCATTTCAAGAATTTTAGAAGCGTTTACATTTGCATAAATTGCCGTGTCTTTAACCTCGTATTCCTCAAAAAGCTTTTCGGGAAACGGAACTTTGCAACACTTTTTTAACTCTAACATATCAGAACCTCCTTTTTGACTTCTGCTGTTTTAGTATAGCATAAAATGGATTGATATTCAAGCCCTTTGCGGATTGTTCTAATTTTTGCTGAAAAGCCGATTATTTACATAGGAACCGATATATCCGCACCAATGTCAATGATTGCTCCGCAGTAGACAAAGAAAAGGCAACAGCGCGTTGCTTGTTATTTTCCTTATGATCTGCTATAATATAACCATAGAAAACAAAGGCGGTAGCACTATGGAAACGAAAGATATTATCCTTGAACTCAGAACAAAGCACGGGCTCTCCCAGGACGAGCTTGCAGAAAAGGTATTTGTCACTCGTCAGGCAGTTTCTCGTTGGGAGAACGGTGAAACGATTCCCAACACCGAAACGCTCAAACTTCTCTCGGGGCTGTTTGATGTTTCCATCAATACGCTTCTCGGTTGTCCGCGCGAGCTCGTTTGTGAATGCTGCGGTATGAAGCTTTCGGACATCGACATCAGCCGCGAAAAAGACGGCACGTTCAATGAGCATTACTGCGGATGGTGCTATGCCGACGGCGATTTTACTATGGACTTTTGGAAGCAATATATTAACCTCGGCGGCAAGGAAAAGTTCGAGGAGTTTAAACAGCAGATCATCTCCGAATTCAATATCCTGCTTCATATTGAGGGACTTCCCAAGGTCGAAAGCCTTAACGTGCTACCCGGTGCGTTTGTCAATCT
>JAGBWF010000068.1 GCA_017629895.1 Clostridia bacterium | reverse complement strand
AATTCCGATTATATCCGCACTGCACGCGCAAAGGGCTTGAAGGAAAGCGCGGTTATTAATAAGCACGCCTTCCGTAACACCCTTATACCTATGGTAACCTCGCTTGCGGGATTATTGCCCTCGCTTTTCTCGGGTGCAATAATCACCGAGCAGGTTTTCGACCTTCCCGGTATCGGTAATATCGCGCTCGACGCGATGAACCGAGGCGATATCCCCTTCATAATGGGCTACAATATGTTCCTTGCGCTTCTTAGCGTTATCGGCGTATTGCTTGCCGACCTTATGTACGGCATCGTCGACCCGAGAGTAAAATTAGAATAAGGAGGCGCTTCGAAAATGGAAGAACAGATCAAAAACAAAGATATTTCCAAAGAAAACGAAACAGAAGTGCCTCTCGATAAAACCGTACGCCTTATGTCTCCGACGCGAATGGTCGTGCGCAGATTTTTCCGTTCCAAGCTTTCTATCATCGGCTTGATAATGGTAATCAGCCTCTTCCTCTTCAGCTTTGTCGGCCCGATAGTATATTCCGAATGGGGTGAAATCGAGCTCGACGAAAGCGGTAAGACCGAATATTCCGCTTCGGTTACGACCTATACCGTCAACGGCAGGGAATATATCGTCCGTCAGACGACCGAAAAATCGTTAAAGGACAATTTCCTTGCGCCTCCCTCGGCAGAGCATCCGCTCGGTACCGATAACGAGGGCTACGATATCTTCGTAAGATTGATGTACGGCGGCAGAATTTCGCTGATAGTAAGCTTTATCGCGGTGTTCCTTATCACCATCCTCGGCGTTATTATGGGCGGTATCGCGGGCTTCTTCGGCGGCGCGGTGGATAATATAATAATGCGTCTTTGCGATATTCTTATCTGCCTGCCCGGTATTCCGATATTGCTTATTATAAGCACGATTTTGGACGCTTCCGAAATAGATGCGAAATACCGAATCTATCTGCTTATGATTTATCTTACCTTTATTTCCTGGCCCGGCACCGCAAGGCTTGTAAGAGGTCAGATACTCTCGCTTCGCGAGCAGGAATATATGGTGGCGGCAGAGGCTATGGGCTACTCCGCACCGCGTAAGATATTCAAGCATCTCGTCCCGAACGTAATGCCCCAGCTTATCGTACAAATGAGCTTGAGCCTCGGCAGTATGATTCTTTACGAGGCGACGCTTTCCTATCTGAACCTCGGCGTCAAGGCTCCCTATGCCGCTTGGGGTACGATGATAAACATCATTTCGACCAATCCCGACATATTGCAGAACCATCTTAACGTTTGGGTTCCTGCAGGTATATGCATCGTTATTGCCGTTCTCGGATTTAACTTTATCGGCGACGGTCTGCGCGATGCACTCGACCCGAAAGCGAGGAGATAGTTATGAGTAAAAAAAGCAATCACCTCTCGGGTAAAGAGGTCCGCGCTATTGCGAAGGAAAACAAGCGTATTATAAAATCGCTCGAGGCTTATAAAAACCGCAAGGCAGACGAGAGCGAATATCTCGGTCATATGTCGAATCCCGATAACATTCTGGAGATCGATAATCTTCACACCTACTTCTTTACAGAGCAGGGCGTTGTCAAGGCGGTAAACGGTGTTTCCTTCGAAATTCCGAAAAATACCACCGTCGGCATAGTCGGCGAATCGGGCTGCGGTAAATCGGTAACGAGTATGTCTGTAATGCGCCTTATTCAAGGTCCCGCAGGTCAGATATATTCGGGCAGCATACGCTTCAACGCGAAGGATACCCAAGGCGTTAGCAAGGTATACGATATTGCAAAAATGCCGATATCCGATATACATAAGATTCGCGGCAACCAGATCTCTATGATATTCCAGGAGCCGATGACAAGCCTTAACCCCGTTTTCACTATCGGTCAGCAGCTCGATGAAGTCAGCTTTATTCACGATGAGAACGCGACAAAGGAATCGGCAAGGGCAAAATCGCTCCAGATGCTCGAGCTTGTAGGCATCGCAATGCCCGAACGCGTTTATAATTCGTTTCCGCACGAGCTTTCGGGCGGTATGCGTCAGCGTGTTATGATTTCGATGGCTCTTGCGAGCAACCCGAGGCTTATAATTGCCGACGAGCCCACACCCGCGCTCGACGTTACGATTCAGGCGCAGATACTCGACCTTCTGCGTGAGCTCAAAAATAAGATCGACGGCTCTATAATGCTTATCACTCACGATCTCGGCGTTATCGCCGAAATGGCGGATTACGTTGTTGTAATGTATGCCGGCAGGGTTATCGAAAAGGGCCCTGTTGACGAAATTTTCCATAATCCGCTTCATCCCTATACCGTCGGACTTCAAAAATCGAAGCCGACTCTTGAATCGGAAAGCGAAACGCTTTTCAATATTCCCGGCAACGTGCCGAACCCTGTAAATATGCCTAATTTCTGCTATTTTAAGGAAAGATGCTCGCAATGCAAAAAGAAGTGCTCGGGCGATTATCCCGAAATGATCGAGGTAACACCCAACCACTTCGTTGCCTGTCATTTATACGGAGGGGAGGAAGAATAATGTCTGAAGAAATCAAAAGCAATGACTTTGACCCCGAGGCAATACTCGAGGTCCGCAACCTCCGAAAATGCTTCCCGCTCAAAAAGACGGTAACGGGCAAGGTAACTCAGGAGCTTATCGCGGTCGATAACGTTTCGTTTAAGCTCAAGGCGGGCGAAACGCTCGGTATCGTAGGAGAGTCGGGCTGCGGTAAAACGACGCTCGGCAGAACGATTTTAAAGCTTCACGCCGCAACCGGCGGACAGATTATTTTTGACGGCAAGGATATCACAAACTACAATTCCAAGCAGATGCGAGATATCCGCAAGGAAATGCAGATAATCTTTCAGGACCCCTATTCCTCGCTTCCTCCGCGAAGCACGGTCGGCGGCATTCTTTCCGAGCCCGTAGAGGTTCACAATATTGTTCCCAAGGACAAGGTAAAGGATTACGTGCTCGACCTTATGACGAAATGCGGTCTCCGCGATTACTATTACGAGCGCTATCCCCACGAATTTTCGGGCGGACAAAGACAGCGTATCTGTATCGCACGCGCGCTTTCGGTAAAGCCGAAGCTCGTCATCTGCGACGAGCCGGTTTCTGCGCTCGACGTTTCGATACAGGCACAGATTATCAACCTTTTGAAGCAGCTTCAGAACGAATTGAACCTTACCTACGTTTTCATCTCGCACGATCTTTCGGTGGTTAAGTTTATTTCCGATAAAATCGGCGTTATGTATCTCGGCTCTATGGTCGAATTCGGAAGCAAAAAGGATATATTTGCAAATCCGCTTCACCCCTATACAAAAGCACTTTTTTCGGCAATCCCTCATCCCGATCCCAAGGTAAAAATGAACCGTATTATATTGAAGGGCGACATTCCCTCGCCTGCGAATCCCCCCAAGGGCTGCCGTTTCCATACGCGCTGTCCGAACGCGACGGATATCTGCAGAGAGGTTGCACCCGAATATAAGGATTACGGCAACGGCCATTGCGCCGCCTGCCATTTGCTTGGGTGATATAATATTAAAGGAAAAGAATTATGAAAAAGAAGCAAAAAAAGGAAAAGATAACCTATATCGACGACGGCAGAACTATTGTCGATATGTCTGCTTTTTCGTCAGGCCGCCTTTATAAAAAAGGTACAAGCTCGAGCTTCCGCGATATATGGCGCACCTATTGGAGCGCAACGCGTATGATGCTCAAGCCTACGCTCGTAGCGGTCGGATTTATAGTTGTGGCATTTCTTATCATAAGCCTTCTTT
>JAGBWF010000067.1 GCA_017629895.1 Clostridia bacterium | reverse complement strand
GTCGAACCCGCTACCTCCACCTTGGCAAGGTGGCGCTCTACCAAATGAGCTAAATCCGCACGTTTGCGCCTTTTATAACGGAAAGCTCTGTAAACAGAGGAGTGTGAATTTGCGATTCGGATGGGACTCGAACCCACGACCTCCGCCGTGACAGGGCGGCATTCTAACCAACTGAACTACCGAACCGTATTGGCCTTGCGTCAGCGCGCTTGATTATAATATCATATCTTTTTCGAAAATGCAATACCTTTTTTGAAAATTTTTCAAAAAATTTTAATTTTTTTAAATAGCCCCTGCTCTACGCATTTTCTCCGCTTTTCGTTTCCGAAATCATACCGTCGAGAAGGTCGCAAATCTCGCCCACAAAGCGCGCACAGGGACGCACGCGGTAGTATTCGGGAGTGCGCTCTGCAGGGTCGCTTCCCTTTGCGTTTGCTATTCCGACAAGCAATGCCTCGCAATTTATCGTGCCGTGTATTTCCTTAAAAGCCTCGCCGAGTGCACGCACACGCGCATAATGCTTACTCTTCGCGGAATTATCGTTAACGTCGTAACCGCCGTAAAGAAGACCGAGAACCGCAAATCCGCCGGTTACCGCACCGCACGCCTCGCGCAGCTTGCCCATACCGCCGCCGAAGGACGAGGACAGCATTTTCGCCGTTTCGTGATCAAGACCGGTAATATCGCAATAGGCGCAAAGCACCGACTGTGCGCAATTATATCCGTTTGTAAAAAGCTCGATTGCCTTTTCGCGATGTGTCATAATCATTTCTCCCCAGCGTTTCTCGCTATATATTATAACATCGCTCGGCATAAGTCAAGTATATTCGGGCTAAAATATTTCCGAGGTGAAAAAATGACCGTCATTCTAACGCGCGCACTCGTTTTTTATATACTTTTAACCCTTATGATGAAGCTTATGGGCAAGCGGCAGATAGGCGAAATGCAATTAAGCGAGCTGGTTACGACCGTGCTTATGAGCGAGCTTGCCGTTTTGCCGGTTACCGACGGCGACATTCCCCTGCTCCACGGTCTGCTCCCCATGCTTACCGTTTCCTCGCTCGAGGTCGTCGTTTCCTATATAAGCCGTAAAAGCGCACGCTTCCGCCGACTTTTAAACGGCAACCCGATAACACTTTTCGAGCGCGGCGCGTTTATCGAGCAAAATCTTACTAAAGCAAGGGTTTCGCAGGACGATATCGAGGCGCAATGCCGCATTAACGGCTTTGCCGAAATGAAAGAGGTCGAAACCGTTATTCTCGAGCGCACGGGCAAAATGAGCGTTTTGCCGAAAAAGAATCCAAAGCCGAACCAATCGGGAGAATGATATGGATAATTTCGTTATTGCAATAATTTTACTCGTGCTCGTCTTCGTTTTCACGGCGGCAAGCGGTGTGCTCATAAGCTCGCTGTGCGATAGGATAATCGGGCTTTGCGATTCGGGCAGCGTAAAAGAGGCGCTTTCGCTCTGGAACGAATACAAAAACGCCGTGTCGTTCTTCGTGCGCGACAGCGAGATCGATACGGCGGACACGTTCGCCTCGAAGTTCGAATCGGGCGACGCGAGCGCACTCCCCCGCTTCATTGAATCGATATCCGAAATCAAGGCGACGGAACGCTTTGGCTTTTTAAACCTTTTTTGAAATTTCATTGACAGAACGGCTTAAAAGGTTTATTATATATATATGAATACGCGTCGTCGGGGTATAAAAAATCAGATCCCTGCTTTTAAACCTCCAAGCCCCGACAAGCACGTCTTGTATTCATTATCATAATATGAAAAACTCTGTCGAAAAGGAACAAGGAAATGAAAAAAATAAAGCTTTCTCCCTCGGCGCTTGCGTGTGATTTCGCCTGCGCGGGCGAACAGATAAAAGCATCGAAGGACGGCGGTGCCGAATACCTTCATTTAGACGTTATGGACGGCATCTTCGTGCCCAATATCTCCTTCGGTCAGCCGGTTGTAAAATCGCTTTCCAAGTGCTGTGAGCTTGTAAGCGACGTACACCTTATGATAACCGAGCCGATCCGCTATATCGAGGATTTCGCAAAAGCGGGCGCGGATATTATCACCGTACATATCGAGGCGTGCGAGGACGTTACCGCAACGCTTCAAAAAATCCGCTCGCTCGGCATAAAGGCGGGACTTTCCTTAAAGCCGAAAACACCCGTCGAATCGCTCGTTCCCTATCTCGAGCTTTGCGACCTCGTGCTCGTTATGTCGGTCGAGCCGGGCTTTGGCGGTCAGAAATTCATGGCGGATATGATGCCGAAATGCGCCTTCCTGCGCGATTATGCTGCGGAACACGGACTTGATTACGAAATAAGCGTCGACGGCGGTGTTTCTGCCGAAAACGCACGCCTTTGTGTCGAATCGGGCGCAAACGTGCTCGTTGCGGGCAGCAGCGTGCTCGGCAAAGATGATATCAAAAAAGCGGCAGAGGAGCTTCTTGCCGCCGCAAACCAAAACTGAAAAAGAAGGAATTTATATGGCTACACAACCTCAGAAAAGACCTGCTTCCTCCCAAAGCCGCACCCCCGCAAAGCGCAAGAAAAAAAGAAGTCCGCAAGGCTTTTTATACGCCGCAATAACCCTTATTTTCGTCTTTATGGTGCTTGCGACGGTGCTTATCTGTCTGCTTGTCGGCTGTAACGAGCAATCGACGGACGAAAGCTATGAAGAAAGCTTTTCCGAATCCTCGGCGGCAGAATCGAGCACGCCCGAAAGCAAGCCCGATAACTCCACGCCCGAGCAGAGCGAGCCCGAAGAAAGCTCAAAAGAGGAATCGGTCGTTATCCCCGTCGGCTCGACGGAGGCTTATGAAAAATACATAGGCGTTGAATATAAGGTCGATATGACCGATTACGAGCAATACGTATGCCCCGAAAACGAAAAGGAATTCGTCTTCGTCGTCAACCCCAAGCATCCGCTTGCCTCCGATTTTGTGCCCGAAAACCTTGTTAAATGCACCTATTTCCGCGAAACACAGCCTTCGAGCTGGTCGAAGATAAACGCAACCGCCAACAAAGCGCTCGAGGCGTTTTTAAAGGAGGCGGCTTATTACGGCTTCGACGATATCACCGTAACCAGCGCCTACCGCTCCTATAATTCGCAGGCAAGCATCTATCAGCGCTATTTCGATAACGATATCAAGCAGGACTACGTCTGCGATACCTGCGCCGAATATTTCGATATCTCGTATTTTCCCGAAAAGGTCGTAAAACTCGAGCGCTGCTCGGCATGCAAGGGCGCGTTTACCGAGCTTGACGGCGAAAAATACTGCGAAAGCTGTATGTCGGTGGCAGACACCGCAAAGGTCGCCTGCTGTGCAAAATGCGGCTCTGCCGTCCGCCGTCCGACCGAAGCCGAAACCGAAAAGCACGTGCTTACCTACTCGACAAAGCCGGGTACCAGCGAGCACCAATCGGGCTTGTGCTGCGATATGCACAATCAGGCTAACTCGACAAGCGCGTTCGACAATACCCCCGAAGCAAAATGGCTCGCCGCGAACGCACACCGCTTCGGCTTTATTCTCCGCTATCCCCCCAATACTCAGCATATCACGGGCATCAAGCACGAATCCTGGCATTTCCGCTACGTCGGCAGAACCGCCGCCACCGAAATGTACGAAAAGGGCTTGACTCTCGATGAATATTGCGCCGAAACGGAAGAATAGCTGATTTACAATCGAATAAATTACAAAAGAGGGACTTTTATCAAGAAGTCCCTCTTTTTTCGTTTTACGGTAATATCAAGCCTCGAAAACCTCGACGGCGGTAACTCTGCAGAGGTCGGATTCGGGGGTGAAGACGAACTCGTTATCACCCGCGTTGAGCGATATCTCTCTCAGGTCGGAAACGGTATTTCCCTCGGTGCCGCCGACGATAAAGCCGCCCGCGTTCTTTGTGGAAATGCTCATTCCGACGTTGGTCTGGGTAAGCACGGGGGTGTCCGAAACGAAGGAAACGCGTATAATCGCCTTTTGAGTGTTCGGCGAAGCGATAACGACGCGGTTATCCGAAACGGTGTAGGATGCGATAGGGCTCTTGCCCTCGATTTCGCTCTTCAAATCGCGCAGACCGTAGCCGTTGCGCTGTGCGAGATAGGAAAGGCTGATAAGCGAGAAATTGATAAGATTACGGGCACATTCCTGAAGCTCGCCGCGCGTAAGACTGCCGTCGGCAAGCGAGGAAGCAAGGTTGTCCTCGCGCTTTACTGCATCGGGGCAGACCATATAAACGTCGTTGCGTGCGTGTGCCATTGCGCGAAGGTTTGTAACGCTCGCACTGCCGTCATCGGCGGAAACACGCGCCCACCAGTCCGACATAACGAAGCCGTCGAAGCCGAAATCCTCTCGGAGAAGCTTGACCGTCAGCTCGTAGTTCGAAGCCGCCCAGCGATTGTTAACGGGGTTGTAGGAGGTCATAACCGAGCGCACGCCGCTTTCCTTTATGCAAAGCTCGAAGGGGCGGGCGTATATCTCGCGCACTGCGCGCTCGGAAAGCACCGCGTTGACACCGTGGCGGTCGAGCTCCTGATTGTTCGCCATAAAGTGCTTCACCGCACCGCTTACACCTGCCTCGTCAAGACCGCGGCAGACAGCCGCCGCCATTCTGCCCGCAAGAAGCGGATCCTCGGAGAAATATTCGAAATTACGGCCGCAGAGAGGATCGCGGTGGATATTCGTGCCGGGGCCGAGAAGGATATCGACGCAATAGGTCGCAAGCTCACAGCCGCAGTTATAATAGGTTTCGCAAACAAGCTCGGTATCAAATGTTGCCGCAAGGCAGGTCGCCGCAGGATATGCAACGCACCTTACGTCGCCCATAATGCGAATGCCCGAGGGGCCGTCGGTGCAGCAGAGAGTGGGAAGCCTTAAAGCCTTGAGCGAGGGGGTTATGCCGACAAACGCCGCCGCTGTGCCGGGGGTAACCTTCGGCGAAGCCATACCCTCTGCACGAACGATATGGATAAGATCGTTATCGTCGAGCCTTGCGATAAGCTCGTCAACGGTCGCCCTGCCCTCGTAAACGTCGTCGAGGGTAAGCCCGTCCTTTTCAACCTGAGGAATGCTTTGCGGAATCGGCTCGCGCGTGTTCATACGCAGAGGCGCAGGCTCGGTCGTTTTTACGCCCATTCGGTTGACGGTGCGCTCGAAGGGGGTTATCGGCGCAAGCGCGCTCTGAGCACTGCGGACGAGAATATCCGAATTGACCGTAAATGCGCACGCCTCGGTGAGCTGCATGCTGTTGCTTCCGAGCTCGACTATATATTCGCCCGCTTCGAGCATATAGCAATATCTGTTGCCCGTCGCGCCCGAATCGTCGTAGGAGGATATCGAATAATCATCGAAATAAAGGTCTACCGTACAGCTTTCTCCTGCCTTAAGAAGCGGAGTTTTCGCAAAAGCGGCGAGTACGCGCTTGGGCTTGCCGAGTCTGCCGCAGGGCTGCTTGACGTAGCACTGAAGCACCTCCCTGCCCTCGACCGTGCCGACGTTGCTGACGACGGCGCGTATGCGTGTAACGCCCTCGTGGCGATGTATATCTATAAAGAAATGTGCAAATTCGGTGTAAGAAAGACCGTAGCCGAAGGGATAAATGATATCCTGCTCGGCAAAGGTGTTGAAATGGCGGTAGCCGACGTATATATCCTCGGCGTATATGCTCTCACCCGCCTTGCCGAAATTCGAAAACGCGGGATAAGCCTCACGGCTGACAGCCATGGTGTCGGGCAATCTGCCCGAAGGGTTCACCTCACCCATAATCACCCTTGCCGCCGCAGACGCTCCGAGCATACCGCCCGTCCAGAGCATAAGTATCGCATCGGGCGCGATAGAAGTTATCTCGCTCATATCGATAATACCGCAGGTGTTCAGAAGCAGTATTACCCTTTTAAAATGCCTTCTGATAAGCGCAAGATTGCTCTTTTCGGTCTCGGTGAGCATATATCCGCCGCGTCCCGCCGACATATCCTTGTCCTCGCCCGCCATTCTTGTGATAACGAAAAGCGCGTTTTCGCTTCTTTCGGCGGCAAGGCTAACGAGCTCCTCGCAAAGCTCGGGCTCGGTCTGATGCTCGGGATGTATCCAGCCGCCCGTGTCGTCATAGGGATTTTCGCGAACGTAAGCGTCGTAAAACTCCGAAACCTCTTTATCGAATTCTAAGCCCGATTCGGCAAGAGAATCGAAAAGATTCGTCGTAACCAAAGGCACTACTCTGCCGCCCGAGCCTGAGCCGAGCATTATATATTTCTTTTGCATTCTGCCGAAAAACGCCGCCTTCGTTCCCTTTGCAAGAGGCAGGGTGCGATTCTTGTTCTCGAGCAGAACTATGCCGTCCTCCGCGCCCTTTTGGGCATAGAAAAACGCACGCTCTCTGTCGAATTTTTTATCACCGTTCAAATATTCAAATGCGTTCTGAGTATTCATAAAAATATACCTCGCGTGATTTTCTTTTGTATTATATTAGCAGAAAATAAGCAGTTAGTCAACGATTTCACTTGACTATTTGTGCCGCTTGTGCTAAAATCACGGTGTAAATCATAAAAACACACGGAGGCTTTATTATGAAGCGTATTCTTGTTTCCCTTTTCGCAATCTGCCTCGTTCTTTCGATGACCGTTTTCTCGGTAAGCGCGGCAGAAAGCTATGAGCTTATACCTCTCGGCTCGACCTGGTCCAAGACCGATAACGGCGGCGTGAGCGTTACCATCACCGAAGGCGACGACGCTATCGTTTTCTCGGGCTCTGTTCCGGGAACCTGGCCCTGCGCCGACACCTACTATGACAGCGATAAGATCGTAACCGCGAATATCGATGAATACTCGCTCGTTTACGATTTCACTGTCAGCGGCGGCAACACCAACATCAACTTCTATTTCACCGACGGCTTCGGCGGCTCTGCAACCTACACCATCGCCAATAACACCCTCGGCGACGTCAACTACGACGCAGGCTCGGGCGACCTTTTCGACGGCGAGTACAAGGGCGCGATCAAGCTTTCCGATTTCGTCAACTCCACCGCATTCCTCAACGAAGGTAAATTCAATTCCGAATTTATCACCGAGGATAACGAAATCATCTTCACCGGTATTCAGGTATATTCGGTAAACGGCGCGACCATCACCGTCCGTGCTCTCGATATCGTTGCAAACGATGACGTTCAGATCCCCGAGGACACCTCGAGCGAGGCTCCTGCGGAATCCGAAGCTGTTTCCGAAGCAGAGTCCGAAGCAGAATCCAAGACCGAATCGGTTACCGAATCCAAGACCGAATCCAAGACCGAATCGGCTACCGAATCCGAAGCAGTCTCCGCAACCGAAAGCGAGCCTGCTGACGATGCATCCGAGGGCTTGGGCATCTGGCTCTACGTTATAATCGGCCTTGCGGTCATCGCAGTTATCGCGGTTGTAGTCGTTCTCGCAAAGAAGAAAAAGTAATTAAAACCCTGTTAAACAAAGCATAAAAGAAACGGTGTACCTCCGAAAGTACACCGTCTTTTTTTATTTCTTTTTGAGGGGCGAAGTTACAAAAAAGCTGTCGTCAAGAAGCCCCTCGACAACCGTTTTCGGAACGCTTCCGTCGAGAAGCACCGATATCCAAAGCCTTTTGTTCATGTGATATGCGGGGAAAATGCCGTCGTACTCCCAAATATCGTCGCAGTCGCCGCCGAGCTTGAAATTAACTATATTCACGCTTCGGTTTTCCATAATGCCGAGCTTTGATATCGGAATACGCATAATTATCGCGAACCATTTTCGGTTTCCGACGTGGCGGAATACGGCGCAATCGGGCGAATCCGCGAAAAGAAATTCGGGGGATGCCGAATATTTTTCGAGGATAAGCGCTTCGAGCTCTTTTCTGTTCATAGCCTTACCCTTTTCAAAAGCAGTGAGTTGGTTACTACCGAAACCGAGGAAAAAGCCATTGCCGCACCTGCGATTATCGGGTTAAGAAGACCCAACGCCGCGAGCGGAATGCCCACCGTATTATAGAAAAACGCCCAGAAAAGATTTTGCTTTATCTTGCGCATCGCCGCGCGTGAGAGTGCGATAGCATCGGCAACCGAATTTATACCCGACCCTGCAAGCACGATATCGCCCGATTCCAGCGCGATATCGGTACCGCTGCCGACCGCAAATCCGATATCGGCAAACGCGAGCGCGGGCGAATCGTTTATACCGTCGCCGACCATCGCGGTTATACCGTAATCAGACTTGAGCTTTTCGATTTCCTTCAGCTTGTCCTCGGGCAAAAGCCCCGCTCTGAAGCCGCAAGCACCGACAGAATCACAAACGCTTTGTGCGCTTTGAGCGTTGTCCCCCGTGAGAATAAACACCTTTATGCCCATCGCCTTCAGGCGTGAAACGGAAGCAGCCGAATCCTCGCGCAGTTTATCGGAAATTGCGATTGCGAGCACCGCTTTTTTATTTACCGCCGCGACGGTTACGGTGTTTCCGCCGCGATATAGCTCGTAAACCGAGCTATCGAGCTTTTCTTTGGTCTCTTCCTCTACCCATTCGGGCTTACCGATAATAAGCGAATTTCCGTCTGCGCAGGCGCGTATACCCCTGCCGACAACCGTTTCGTAATCCGAAACCTCGATACCGCGTACAGTCGATAGCGTTGCTATCGCTTCACCGATCGGGTGCTCCGAAATCGCCTCTGCCGCCGCGATATAGGGCAAAAATTCCTTCGCGCCCGCGGTCAGCTCGATTATTTCGGTTACGCTCGGCTTGCCCTCTGTCAGCGTGCCGGTCTTATCGAGCGCGATTGCCTTGATTTTGCAAGCCTGCTCGAGCGAATCGGCGTTTTTTATAAGAATACCCATCGAAGCGCCTCTGCCGATACCGACGGTGAGTGCCGTCGGGGTTGCCAGCCCGAGCGAGCAGGGGCAGGCGATAACCAGCACGGCAACTGCGTTATCGAGCGCGTCCGAAATGCTTTTGGTTATAAGCGCGGTGCAGATAAAGGTGATAAGCGAAATTACGGTAACCGCAGGAACGAAAACCGCGCTCACCTTATCGGCGGTATTTTGTATTTGCGCCTTCGAGCCCTGCGCCTTTTCAACGGTTCTTATGATCCCCGCAAGCAGAGTTTCGCTCCCGACGCCTTCGGCGCGGAAATAAAACGGCGTGCTTCGGTTTACAGTGCCGCCGAATACCTTCTCTCCGCTCTGCTTGAATACGGGCAGGCTTTCACCCGTGAGCATCGATTCGTCGATATGCGCATTTCCCTCGGTTACAATACCGTCCGCCGCAAGCGCTTCACCCGCACGCACGAGGATTATATCGCCCTTAACGATTTCGGAAGCGGGTATCTCCCTTGCCTCACCGTCGCGGATAACGCAGGCGGTCTTCGGCGCGAGGTCCATAAGAGCCTCTATCGCCTCACCCGTTTTCGATTTCGCACGCGATTCAAGCGTTTTTCCGAGCAGAACGAGGGTTATTATCATCGCCGAGCTTTCGAAATAAAAGGTATCGCCACCGATAATAAGGCTGTAAACGCTGTATGCAAACGAAGCACTCGTTCCGAGCGCGACCAAAAGGTCCATACTCGGACTTTTGTTTTTAAGGCTGTGATACGCACCCCTGTAAAACCGCCACCCCGCGACAAACTGCACGGGCAGGGCGAATATAAGCTGCAGAAGCCCGTTGTGCATAAACGAAATATGCCTGCCTGCAAGCATAAATCCCATCATTATGAAAAAAGGGAGCGAAAAGAAAAGCGAAAAGCAGAAAAAGAAGATATTCCGCCTGAATTCCCTCTTTCTTGCCGCGTTTGCATCGAGCAATACCTCGTAGCCCGCCTTTTTTATCGCACGCTCGATATCCTTTAGCGAGAGCCTTTCGCTGTCGAAGCCGACCTCTGCCCTGCCGTTCGTATACGATACGCTGACCGAAACGACGCCATCGAGCGAGGAGATCGCGTTTTCGACAGCGGCAGAACAGCGCACGCAGGACATTCCGCCCACCTTTATTGTTTTGTCGATCCTCATTTTACTCTTGCTTCAAAGCCGATTGCGCTTATTGCCTCGGCGATTTTTTCGGGAGTGGTCTTGCCCTCCTCATAGATAACGAAAGCGTCGGCGCTTTCCAAGCGGACCTCGTATTTTTTTACACCCTTGACCGAGTCAATGGCCTTTTCAACCTTTGCCTTGCAGTGATTGCAGTGCATTCCTTCGACGGCGATATTTGCCTCGAGCTTACGTCCGAACATAGTAAAATCTCCTT
>JAGBWF010000066.1 GCA_017629895.1 Clostridia bacterium | reverse complement strand
CAGAGGTTGGTTCCAGTCCTCCCTTCTCACCGCTGTCGGCGCAACCGGAGAAGCAAAGGCACCTTACAAGCAGGTTCTCACTCACGGCTGGGTTGTTGACGGTCAGGGCAGAGCAATGCACAAGAGCCTCGGCAACGGCGTTGACCCCGCAGATCTTATAAAGGATTTCGGCGCGGATATCGTTCGCCTCTGGGCGTCGAGCTCCGACTATCACGCCGACGTTCGCTGCTCCAAGGAAATTTTCAAGCAGCTTTCGGAATCCTACCGTAAATTGAGAAACACTCTCCGTATACTCCTCGCAAACCTCGGCTCGCCCGATACCGATTTCGACCCGAACAGAGATATGGTTGCGCCCGAAGCGCTTACCGATATCGATAAATGGGCTGTTTCCCGCCTTAACAAGCTCGTTAAGCGCGTTCGCGAGGCATACGACAACTATCAGTTCCACATCATCTATCACGATATCCACAATTTCTGCTCTATCGATATGTCGAAGCTCTATATCGACATCACCAAGGACAGACTTTATTGCGAATCGAAAAATGATCCCGCGCGCCGCAGCACCCAGACCGCGATGTATATTATCGTAAACGCGCTCACCAAGCTGCTCGCACCTATTCTCTCCTTCACTGCAGAAGAGGTTTGGGGTTATATCACTCATCTCGAGGGCGAGGATGCGTTCAGCGTATTCTGCAACGATATGCCCTCCTTCGAGGAAAAATACGATTTCTCGGATATCGAGGAAAAATACGAATCGCTCTTCAATCTCCGCGACGGCGTTATGAAGGCGCTTGAATTGGCAAGAGCCGAAAAGAGCATCGGCAAATCGCTTGAGGCGGCTGTTGCGATCTATGCAGACGCAGACAGCGATACAATGAAGCTCTTCAAGCAGTTCGAATCCATCCTTCCCGATATCTTCATCGTCAGCAAGGTAACCCTTTGCGACGGCAATGCACCCGACGGAACCTATTTCGATGAAGAAACCGGAATCTACGTTGCAGTCAGTGTTGCCGAAGGCGAAAAGTGCGTTCGTTGCTGGATGCACAAGGACGATTGCACCGCGGACGAGGACGGTCAGCATCTTTGCGCGCGCTGCCGTAAGGCTGTATGTTAGCGGCAATTATCGCAGTCGTTGCGGTAATTCTCGATCAGATAAGCAAATATATCGTCGTTCAGAATATCGAGCTCTATGAAACCGTTCCCTTTATAAAGGGCTTTATGAGCTTTTACCATACCCGAAACACCGGCGCCGCGTTTTCGATGTTTTCGGACAAGCGCTGGGTGTTTATGGTATTCTCCTTTATTTCCATGGGACTTATCGTCTATATGCTTATAAAGGAATACCGCCGTCATCCGCTTATGAATCTCTCTCTTGGGATGGTTCTCGGAGGCGGAATCGGCAATATGATCGACAGAATACGTCTCGGCTACGTTGTCGATTTCTTCCATACCGATTTTATCGATTTTGCCGTGTTCAACGTTGCCGATTGCTTCATCACGGTCGGCGCAGTCCTTTTGGCTGTATACGTTATATTCTTCGAGCCAAGGGTCGAAAAAAAGCTTCAGGCAGAAAAGAAAGCGGCAGAGGAATCGGCGAATATCGCGGCAGCCGACGAAGGAAACGGCGAAAATGGATAATTATACCGTAACCGAGCAGGATCTGCTCGAAAAGCCGAGGCTTGATGCGATAGCGGCAAAAGCATTCGAAATGAGCCGTTCTCGCGTGCAGGAACTTATTTCAGAGGGGCTTATCACCGTAAACGGCAAAAGATGCGAAAAAAAGCATATGCTTGCCATCGGCGATATCCTTTCGGCAGAGCTCCCGCCCGAAAAGGAGCTGCAGACTGTCCCTCAAAACATTCCTATTGATATAATATACGAGGACGATTACCTTTTGGTAGTCGATAAGCCGCGCGGTATGGTGGTACACCCTGCCGCAGGCAACCCCGATCAAACGCTCGTAAACGCACTGCTTTATCACTGCAGAGGGCGGCTTTCGTCGATAAACGGCGTTATCCGTCCGGGCATAGTCCACCGTATCGATAAGGATACCTCGGGCTTGCTGATCGTCGCAAAAACAGACGATGCGCACCAAGGACTCGCCGAGCAGATAGCAGTCCATTCGTTCGAGCGTAAATATGAAGCCATCGTCGGCGGAAGACTTCGCGAAAGCGAGGGCACGGTTTGCGCGCCTATCGGCAGACACAAAACCGACCGCAAGAAAATGGCTGTAACCGAGCACAACTCGAAGGAGGCGACGACCCATTGGCGCGTTGTTTCCGAGGGAAGAGAATATTCCCACCTCGAGCTGAAGCTCGAAACAGGCCGCACCCATCAGATAAGGGTGCACATGGCGTATATCGGACATCCCGTTGCGGGTGATACGGTATACGGAAACGTGCGTTACAGGCTTGGCATGGAAGGTCAATGCCTGTTTGCAAAATACATATCCTTCGTCCACCCGATAACGGGCGAGACAATGACGTTTGAAGCGGCAAGACCTGCGTATTTCAGCGATGCGCTGCGCCGTGCCGGGCTTTAGTCAAAAATCTTTGATAATCGAAAGGAACACGATTATGGAAAAAAGCACACTCTTAACGCTGAAAGAAAGAGCCGCAAAGATCAGAATGCACTCTGTCGAAGCGGTATACGGCGCAAAAAGCGGCCATCCGGGCGGATCGCTGTCGATTGCAGACGTAATCACTTATCTCTATTTCCACAAAATGAACATCGACCCGAAGAATCCTAAAATGGAAACGCGCGATCGCTTCGTGCTCTCCAAGGGACACTGCTGCCCCGCTCTCTATGCGGCGCTCGCAGAAAGAGGATACTTCGACGTTTCCGAGCTCAAAAAGCTTCGTAAGCTCGGCGCGATGCTTCAGGGCCACCCCGATATGAAGGGTATTCCCGGCATCGATATGTCCACCGGCTCGCTCGGTCAGGGTATCTCTGCCGCTTGCGGTATGGCGGCTGTGGCTAAGCGCAAGGGCTATGATTGGAAGGTCTACACCGCATTGGGCGACGGTGAAATCGAGGAAGGTCAGGTCTGGGAAGCGGCAATGTTCGCAAACCAGTATAAGCTCAACAACATTATCGCCTTTATCGACTGCAACGGCTATCAGATCGACGGCGCGGTAGAGGACGTAATGAACCCTCATCCCGTTGACGAAAAGTTCAAGGCGTTCGGCTGGTTCGTTCGCGTTATCGACGGCCACGATTTCGAGGCTATCGACAATGCTGTAAACGAAGCGCTCGTTTGCGGCAAGCCCGCGGCAATTATTTGCAAGACCGTCAAGGGCAAGGGCGTATCTTATATGGAAAACAACTATTCGTGGCACGGCAAGGCTCCCAAGGACGATGAATATGCTATCGCCGAAAAAGAGCTTTCCGATGCTCATAAAAAGGCAGAGGAGGACGTAAAAAATGGCTGAGAAGGAAGCAACCAGAGTAGCATACGGCAGAAAGCTTGCCGAGCTCGGAGAAAAATATGATTTTTACGTGCTCGATGCCGACCTTTCGGGCTCGACACAGACCGCGGTATTCGGAAAAAAATATCCCGACCGCTTCTTTAACGCAGGTATCGCAGAGGGCAATATGATCTCGGTCGCAGCAGGCATTGCCGCAACCGGCATCCCCGCTTTCGCATCCTCGTTCGCAATGTTCGCTTGCGGCAGAGCTTTCGAGCAGATCCGCAACTCCGTTGCATATCCCTGCCTCCCCGTTAAGATCTGCGCTTCCCACGCCGGCGTTACCGTTGGCGAGGACGGAGCGACTCACCAGTTCTGCGAGGATATGGCGATCATGCGCGCACTCCCGAATATGACCGTAGTCTGCCCTGCGGACTCTGCATCCACCGAAGCGCTTCTCGAGGAAATCGTCAACTACGACGGCCCCGTTTATATGCGTCTGGGCAGATATGCCGTTCCTCAGTTCTATACCAAGGGCGAGCAGGAATTCAAGCTCGGCAAGGGTATCGTGCTTGCAGACGGTAAGGACGTTACCATCGTTGCAACCGGTATTATGGTTGCGGCGGCTATGGAAGCTCGCGAAATTCTCGCAAACGAGGGTATCGACGCGGCAGTTCTCGATATCCATACCGTTAAGCCTCTCGACACCGAGCTCGTTCTCGAATACGCCAAGAAGACCGGCAACGTTGTTACAAGCGAAGAGCACTCGGTTATCGGCGGTCTCGGCGATGCGGTTATCGCGGCTCTCGCCGAATCTGCTTGCGCAAAGGTTGTAAAGCACGGTATAGACGACGTTTTCGGCACCAGCGCACCCGCAGGCGTATTGCTTGAGCACTATAAGCTCAACGCGGCAGGCATTGTCGAAAAGGTAAAAAAGCTGTTGAATAAATAATAATTACAGGGGTATCGGCTGATACCCCTTAATTTAAACGGTGAATTATGACAGTAGAACAATTAATAGAAAAGCTCGACGAAATATTTCCGAAATCGCTCTCTGAGCCCTGGGATAACGACGGTATCGACGTACTTCCCGATAAAAACGCAACCGTTACCCGCGTGCTTTGCGCGCTCGATTGCACAAGCGTTGCGATAGAAAAGGCAAAGGAGCTCGGATGTAACGTTATAATCACGCATCACCCGCTCGTTTTCAAGCCGTTGGGCTCTGTGTCCGACAGCGACAGCGTGGGAAAAAGGGTTATCGAATGTATCAAAAGCGGTATCGCCGTAATTTCCTTCCACACCCGTCTTGATATCGTCGAGGGCGGTGTGAACGATACGCTTGCAGACCTGCTTTGCATAGAGAACACCGAAAGCTTTATCCCCTACGGCAGAATCGGCGACGTAAAGGAGCAGAGCTTCGAAAGCTTCGCCTCGCTTGCCGCAAGTGCTCTGCATATCGAAAAAAGCGAGCTTTCGCTCGTTAAGGCAAATGCGGACGTTAAGCGTGTCGCTGTCGTTTCGGGCGGCGGCAAGGACGAAATAAACGCCGTTGTTGCCGCAGGTGCCGACACCTATATCACCGGAGAGGTAACCCACAGCGCGATGATCGATTGCAAGGAGCTCGGGCTTAACCTTATCTGTGCAACGCACTATGCGACCGAAAGAATTATAGTTCCCGTGCTTGCCGATAAGCTGCGCGGGCTCGCACCGAGCGAAGTATACGTTTTTGTAAGAGAAGAAGAATATGGCATTTGACGGACTTTTTTGCGCCGCTGTTGCGCAGGAATTGAATAAGTGGGCAGGCGCGAGGGTGGAAAAGATCCACCAAAGCTCGCAAACCTGCTTTTATCTTCAGCTCTATTTTGAGGGCAAGCGCGGAAATTTCGTTATTTCCGCATCGGCTTCGCGCCCGATACTCGCGATAACCGAGGAATCGGTTGCACGTCCCGACACCCCTACCCCCACCTGTATGCTTTACCGAAAGCACCTGCAAAACGGCCGTTTTATCTCGGCTGAATGGGTAGAAAACGAGCGTATCGTTAAATTCGCCTTCGATTCGGCAGATGAAATGGGCTACGTCAAGCGCAAGTATATCTACGCCGAAATGATGGGCAAGTATTCGAATATAATACTCGCCGACGAAAACGACAGAATTATAAGCGCAAGCTCTGTTTCGGATATAACCGCAAGCGTTCGCAGAATTATGGCAGGCTTGCCCTATGAGCTTCCTCCAAAGCAGGACAAAATTTCGGTATTCGCTATCACGGACAGCGATTTTATTGCGCTCTGCCGCGAAAAAACCGGAGCACGCGCCTGCGACCTGCTTTTGAAAAGCTTTTTCGGCTTTTCCCCCGTTGTCGCTCGCGAAATTGCGTTTTCTGCCTACGGCGACAGTGATACCGAGGTTTGCGAGGATAATTCCGCAAAGCTTCTCGGCGCCCTCAAGGCGTTCAAGGAGGCTTTCAAAGGATCGCTCTTTGTGCCGAACGCAGTTTATGATTCAGAGGGCATCGGAATCGAATATTCCTTCATCCCGCTCAGACAGTACGGCACTTCAGGAGAAACGCGCGTTTACGAAAGCTTTTCGCTCCTTTTGACCGATTATTTCGGCAAAAAAGAGGAAGCGGTTAATATAGGAAGATACTCGCGCGAGATTGTAAAAACGGTCAACTCGCACCTTTCGCGCGCACAGAAAAAGCTCGTGCTTTTGAAAAACGAGCTCGAGGACTGCAGTTCAATGGAGGATATGCGCCTTCGCGGCGACCTTATCACCGCCAATATTTACCGCATCCGTCAGGGCGACAGCAGCGTTACGGGCATGAATTACGAAACGGGCGAGGAAATGACGGTTTCGCTCGATATTTCGCTCACCCCTGCCAAAAACGCACAGAAATACTATAAAAAATATTCGAAAATGAAGCGTGCATCGGTTATTCTCGCCGAGCAGATAAAAAAGACCGAGGCCGAATGCGATTATCTTTCGGGCGTGCTCGGATTTATCGAGCGTGCCGCAAGTCCGCAGGAGCTTGCCGAAATAAAGCAGGAGCTTATCGACGGCGGCTATATTGCCGACAAAGCGCAAAGCGGCAAAAAGAAAAAAACGCCTGCGGCGAAGCCGTTATCCTTCACCACGACCGACGGACTTTTGGTGCGCGTCGGCAGGAACAACCGCCAGAACGATTATCTGACAGGCAACGCCGACCGAAACGAGCTTTGGTTCCATATAAAAGGCTTCCACGGCTCGCACGTTATTCTTACCCCGAACGGAAACGAGGAGCACTCCGACCGCGATTATACCGAGGCGGCGATGCTTGCGGCTTATTACAGCGAAAAGCGCGGAAGCCGAAACGTCGAGGTCGATTATACCCGCGTGCGCTGTCTGAAAAAGCCTGCGGGCTCTGCCCCCGGCTTCGTTACCTACGAAAAATATTGGTCCGCCGTTGTAGACGCGGTCAATCCGTTTGATTGATTCCCCAAAAAGCATTTATTTTTCGCGGGCGGCTTTTTCAAAAGCCCCCGAAAAGCGCAAAATCTTTTATATATAAACAAAATCGGTGCAATTATGAGCTTACTTGAACGTTCTATCCCTCTTTTAACCGAGGAAGGCGCAGAAAAACTGAATAATTCAAGCGTTGCCGTATTCGGCGTGGGCGGTGTCGGCTCTTGGTGTGCCGAGGCTTTGGTGCGTTGCGGTATCGGGAAAATAACCGTTATCGACGGCGACACCGTTTCGGAAACCAACCGCAACCGTCAGCTTATCGCGCTTGATTCGACGGTCGGTATGGAAAAGGCAACCGTTTGCGGCGAGCGCCTTAAGGACATCAACCCAAGCTGCGAGGTCGAGGCAATAAATCTCTTTTATTCGGCGGAAACGGCGGAGGAAATCGACCTTACACGCTTTGATTATATCGCCGACTGTATCGATACCGTTACAAGCAAGCTCTTGCTTATTCAAAGCGCAAAGCGCGCGGGCGTTCCGATAATTTCCTCGATGGGCACGGGCAACCGATTAGACCCTTCGCAAATAACCGTAACCGATATTTACAAGACAGAGGGCGACCCGCTGGCGCGCATTATGCGAAAAGAGCTCCGCGCCCGCGAGGTAGAAAGCCTGACAGTCGTCTGCTCTACCGAACCGCCGAGCAAATGTGTCGAGGGCAGAAACGAAATCACAGGCAGAGCCACCCCGTCGAGCGCCGTTTTCGTGCCCGCAACGGCAGGCTTGCGAATGGCTTATGAGATCGTAAAAGAGCTTTTAGAGAAATAAAGCTTTATATCTCGCTTTCTTTATGGAGGTAAATATGGCAAGTAAACCAAAAAGCCAGCGTGTTAACCGACAAGAAAAACAGCGCAAGGATTATTACAAAAAGCTGTTGTTATGTGTAATAAAGTGTTTTTCATGGCTTCTGATTGTCGCTTGGGTACTCGCTTTTTTCGTTATCTCTAACATAGAAAAAAATTATATAGGCTCGGAATCTCCTATATATGAGGCCAAAGGTATTTGCACCGAGGTTCGACACGAGGTTCGATCGAACCGCTATCGACACGGCGGTTTAACCAAATACAGCGTGGTTATTCTCACCGTAAACGGCGAAAACTACACTCTTGCCAAAAACACCACAGAATATGTCGTTTATAACGGTGCAGACCGATTTGAAGAATTCAAAAATCAATGGACGGGAAAAGAGCTTTATATACAATACACCCACGAAGAAAAGCGCAATATAGCCGCGATTCGTACGGCAGATAGCCAAAACGTCTATTTGACCTTAGAGGAAACCGCAAAGCTGTACCGTTCCGGAACAATAGGCATTTCATGGATTTTGTTTGTCCTGTTTTTGTTTTTTCTAATCGTATCTATCATTTGGTTTTTACTGTTCAAGCCCAAACCGCCATACTTTATGCAGAAACGAAAAGATGAAATAAAGAAAACCAAAGAAAAAATCAAAAACGAATAGGTACACTTTATGGCTAAACAACATTGGAAGGGTGGAGCGCTTTTGGCGCCGGTGCCTGCGGTTCTTGTTTCCTGCGGGAACAACGAAACCGACAATTTAATAACTATCGGCTGGACGGGAATTTGCGCCACGCACCCGCCGAAGCTTTATATTTCGGTGCGCCCCGAGCGCTATTCCTATGAAATCATAAAGCAAAGCGGTGAATTCTGCGTTAATCTGCCGAACACCAAAATGGTGCGCGCGCTTGATTTTTGCGGCGTAAAATCGGGCAGGGACACCGATAAATTCAAGCAAACGGGGCTTACGAAATCCGATTCCTTTGCGGTAGAATGCAAAAGCGTTGCCGAAAGTCCGCTTACGCTCGAATGTAAGGTGGATAAAATAATCCCCCTCGGCTCGCACGATATGTTTATTGCCGATATTGTTGCGGTTTCGGTAGATGAAAGCATTATCGACGAAAATGGCAGGCTTATGCTGGAGCGTGCCGAGCTTTTGGCTTATTCCCACGGCGATTACTTTACACTCGGCAAAAAGATCGGCGATTTCGGTTTTTCGGTACGAAAGAAGAAAACAGTTCAAAAAAGGAAAAATAAACGGTAAAAATGATTATTTTTATTGTATAGGTCGATTATGAACTCTGTTACCATCATCCATGTCGGAGACTTTAAAGAAAAATATTTCAAGGATGCGGAAGCCGAATATATTAAGCGCTTAAAGGCGTTTTGTGATTACAAAACGGTATGTATTAAAGAGGAGTCCTGCTTTGGCGAGGAGTCCGAAAAGCTTATCGCACGCGCGCTCGAAAAGGAAGCCGCCGCTATCCGCCAAGCGATCCCGAAAAACGCATTGAAAATCGCAATGTGTATCGAAGGCAAGCAGTTATCCAGCACCGAGCTGGCAAGCGTTTTCGCAAACGAGTCGCGCCCGATCTGCTTTATTATCGGCTCTTCGTTCGGGCTTGACGAAGCCCTGAAGCGCGAATGCGATATGCGCCTTTCGATGTCGAAAATGACCTTTCCCCACATGCTTGCGCGCGTTATGCTCGCCGAGCAGGTCTACCGCGCGTTTGCGATAAATGGCGGAAAAAAGTACCATAAATAAAAACTCAGACCGATATAAATGGGCTATTTACGCCCTTGAAAAGAAAATAAAAAAAGAAACAGTGTGCTTTCAACGAAACGAAAGCGCACTGTCTTTTTATAAGGAATAGAGATTTTTTATTGTATTTTCAAGGGCTTTGAAGAAAAACTTCGACT
>JAGBWF010000065.1 GCA_017629895.1 Clostridia bacterium | reverse complement strand
TTGTAAAGCTCGTCCGTCGTCAAGCCGCTGTTTTGCGCACGGGAGTAAACTTCGCTTTTGCCAAGCGCCCTGCTTGTTTTTTGGGGCGATTTTTCAAAAATCAAATAAACACAAATATAAAAACCCGATATCAATAATAAGATACCACCAAAGATAAGAAAGCAGATTCCTGCTATTTTCATACGCTTCCCTCTTTCGTAAAACTTAAACTTATCAAACTAATTTTAGTGTATTATATCACTAACGGCGGCATTTTTCAACGACAATTAAACTATTATTTTTCACGATGAAACAAATCTTTTCGAGATAAATTTTATCGTGATCAACAATGAGCGAAAATGGGTGGGTATAAGTTCTCTGTTTTTTTATGTCTATGAGCTACAAAAAAGATATTTTCGTCAGCTTTGCGTATGACTTCGAACTCTTACGAAAATGAAATCCTTGCTTACGCAAGGATGAAATCAGCTGACGCTGATGAAATCTTCGGCTTCGCCTCAGATGAAATTAAATCCACCCATCCGGCGTCGAGCCGGATTTCATCCAATGAAGTTGGATTTCATCGTCGCAGACGATTTCACCCACCCGCAAGGGTGGATTTAGTTGAAAAACCGACAAGTCGAAACTTGTCGGTTTTTCTGGTCTGAGTGAGAGGATTTGAACCTCCGGCCTCTTGGTCCCGAACCAAGCACTCTACCAAACTGAGCCACACCCAGATACTCGGCTATTATATCAAAACCGAACCGTTTTGTCAATGGTTTTGCGCCAACTTCCAAACAAAAACAATACACAACCTATATCGACAAAAAATATAATATGGTATAGGAGGTGCAATATGGACGGTATCATATCAATGGCGCTGATCGCGACGCTCGGGACCTGGTTTATCACCGCGCTCGGCTCGGCGACCGTCGTATTTTTTAAATCGCCGAACCCGAAAATCCTTAACCTTTTTCTCGGATTCGCATCGGGCGTGATGATCGCCGCAAGCTTTTGGTCGCTTCTTCAGCCCGCAATCGAACGCGCACAAGAGGTATCGCGGCTTCCCGCCTATCTTGTGGCAACCTTGGGCTTTCTGCTCGGCGCACTCTTTATGTGGGCAAGCGACAAAATAGTAAACCTTACGCAAAAGAAGGCGAACGCACAGGGCGCAAGAAGCAATCGGGGATCACGAATTATAATGCTTCTGCTTTCGATAACGCTCCACAATATACCCGAGGGGCTGGCTATCGGCGTTGCGTTCGGCGCGCTGAAAAACGGAGCACACTCGCCCGAAGAGCTTATGGGCGCGATAACCATCGCAATCGGAATAGGCTTTCAAAATTTTCCCGAGGGGGCGGCTGTATCGCTTCCGCTTCGGCGCGAGGGCTTTTCGCGAAAAAAGAGCTTTTTCTACGGTCAGGCATCGGGTATGGTCGAGCCGATTTCGGGGGTGCTCGGCGCGTGGCTCGTCGTTTATGTCGAGTCTTTGCTCCCCTATGCGCTCGCCTTTGCCGCAGGTGCGATGATACTCGTCGCGGTGCACGAGCTCATCCCCGAATGCCAAAGAAACCAAGAGGTACACCCCTATTTCGCAACTATGGGAATCGTTTTCGGCTTCGCGGTTATGATGCTCCTCGACGTAATGCTGGGATAGCAAAAAAAGACGGCAAAAGCCGTCTTTTTTATCGTTCTTCAACAAAGCAACAGAGAATAAACCGTTTCGCCGCCGTTGACGAATATTTCGAGAATATAGCCGTCGCGCAGTATAGCGATATCGCGCACCTCGCCCTTATGAATGAGCGGCGGTTGCTTCTCTCGTGCGACGGTAAAGCCCCAATCGTTCATTTCGACGGCGGGGTCCTCGCGCTTGAGCAGGTGTGCAACCTCATCCACAGGCGCTCCGCATATCCTTCCGTTTTCGACGAATATTTTCCTCGGTACCGAAAGACAGCCGATATCATACCCATCGACAAAGCCCGCGTATTTCCAACCGGGGATCCAGGTCATAAGAAGCGGCATCCCGTCCTTCCCCGCGAACACCTGACCTGCGTATTGGTCCGGCCCCTTATCGAAGCTGTCCGAAAGCTCGCACACGAATTTCCCGTTTTCGAGCCTGCCCGTCATTATTTGGAAAAAGTGGGTTTCATCGAGCCTGCAGACCGAGCAGGATATCAGCACCCCGCCCTCGCCGAACGGCAATATCGAGGGACATTCCGCGTATTTCGAATCCTCCCATTCGCCGACAACCGACGTAAACTCCCAATCGAACAGATTTTCACTCTTGTATAAAAGCAATCGCGCCGTTTTTGTTTGAATATGCCCCGAGGCAACTATACAATAGTAAACGCCGTCGATACAGCAGACCGCAGGATCGCGGAAATCCGGCCCGCCCTCCTCGGGATAGGTCGCAATTACGGGATTTTGTTCGTATTTTTCGAAATTAACACCGTCGTCCGAAACGGCAACCGCGATAACCGACACAGCCGTGATGCCGGTATAAAAAAGATAAAGCCTTCCGTCCTTGACAATCGCCGTTCCCGACCAGCATCCGCTCCTGTCGTAAGGCTCGCTCGGGGTCAGCGCAACGGGAAACTCCTCCCATTCGATAAAATCCTTCGTGCGTGCGTGGCCCCAATGCATCGGCTCCTGCCACGGAACGCTGTGATGCGGAGCGTGCTGATAAAAAACGTGGTAATAGCCGTTGAAATAAACTAAACCATTCGGGTCGTTCATCCATCCGCCCTTCGCCTTATAATGATATTTTAACGGACTTTTGTAATCCATAAAGCACCTCTTTGCTCGCCTTTTGCCGTATTATACCACGCCGCGCCGCGAAACGCAATAGTGTAAAACACAAGCACCGCATTAATCCATTTTCTGCCTTTTTGTTGACAAAGTTAATTCGTTGTTATAAAATAAAACAAATATCGATATAAAGAGGTCAGTTATGGCAATGCATTTATTAAAGCCGCCGATGGGCTGGAACGCTTGGAACTATTTCGGCTGGGAGCATATAAACGAAACCGTGGTCAAAGAAACCGCTGACGCTATGAAGGATATGGGATTTTTGGAGGCGGGTTATAATATCGTTTCTATCGACGATGCCTGGCTTCAAAGAGGCCGCGACGAAAACGGCGATCTCGTGCCCTGGAAGGAACGCTTCCCCTCGGGCATGAAGGCGATCGGCGATTACCTGCACGAGCGCGGATTCAAATACGGACTTTACGCAGGCGCAGGCGTTCTTACCTACGCGAATTGCGAGGGCAGCTTCGGACACGAGCGTCAGGACGCAAAGAAATTCGCCGAATGGGGCGTGGACCTGCTGAAATACGATTTCGGCTACGTCGCACCGGGGCAGGACCCCTCTCACCTTTTCAGAAGAATGGGGCAGGCGCTTCGCGAAAGCGGAAGAGATATCATCTTCTCGGGCTGTTACGGACACACCCACGTTACGCAATGGATGCGCCAAACGGGTGCTTCGATGTGGCGTCTTTCGGGCGATATTCAGGATAGCTGGGAATCGATAATTAAAGTGGCGAAAAACGCACTTACCGTCGGCGCGTATTCCGGCCCTTGCGGCTGGAACGACCCCGATATGATGGTCGTCGGACTTAACGGCGAGGGCTGGGTAGGTCAGATCGGCGGCGGCTGCACGCTCAACGAATACAGCGCGCATTTCTCTATCTGGTGTATGCTTTCCGCGCCTCTGCTTATGGGCCACGACGTCAGAAAGACCACTCCGGAAATTGCGAATATTTTGCTCAACAAGGAGCTTATTGCGATAAATCAGGACGATCTGGGCGTTCAGGCGTATACCCTCCCCCCGATGAGCAACAACGATTTCATTCTCGCCCGTCCGCTTGCCAACGGCGACATCGCGTTTTGCCTTGTCAATGAAACCGACACCGCCAAGAAAATGATACTTTCTTGGGATTATTGCGGCTGGGAGATCACAGACAAGGTTCGAATCCGCGACTGCGTCAACCACGTCGATCTCGGCGAGTTTTCCTGCGGCGCGTTTGCCGACGTCCCTGCTAGAAGCGCACTCGTTTGGCGCGCAACGAGAATTTAAAAGACGTATCGATCAAATCACGAATATTTTAATTAACACCGATATTTTTTCAACACACTTTCCTAACAATTTGGTTTTATAATCGACTATATAAGAGAGGGTATTGTTAGTTTCAACTAATGTCGAAACTAACAATATTGCTTAGAATCACGTGTTCCGTAACAAGAAAGGTCGAAAAATGAAAAGAATCACCGCACTGTTTTTAGTTTTATTATTCTTGCTTTGCGCTTGCAATTCGCAAACAGCAAATGAATCGTCAACGGCTTTGAGCGAAAGCTTGGCGGTGCATATTCAGGAATCGTCGAATGCTTCAACCGAAGATAGCTCCGAGGAGTCCGATTTGAATGAAAGCTTGGATGCGAGCTCGTCAACAGAATCGAGCGAGGACAGCGCTGAGGATATATCTAAAGATGAGTCGGATATAGAGCCGGAGGAAGAATCTAAGGATGAAGCAGATGAATCGAAGGGTGAGTCTGAAGAATCAAAAGAGGAATCGAATGACGAACCGAAAAACGTGCTCGCCCCCGGTAATCCCATTCAAAAAACTCACCAGACGCCCGAAATTTTAAAGGAATCCAGCGAAACCACCGATATAACCGCGTGGCAGGAAAAATCTCCAATAACCCCGATTTTCGTTGTTATAAGAGATTCGGATATGTCGCTTGATACTTACAGCGATTACAGCATAATTAAAAAATCGGGATTAAAGGTGTGGATCTGCACCAAGGACGGCAAAAAGGTTGACTACGTATACACCAACAGCAAGGGCGTAGCGGCGTTCGAGGCGATGGAGGGCGAATATACCTTCTATTTCGAGGGGAACGACAAATATGCACCAAGATATTATCACAAGACGGTAAAGGTTAACGAGGTATATACGGGCGGAGATTGGACTTATCAATACGGCAAGGGTTATAAAAGAAAACGTTATCCTATTTATTCCTACGTCGAAGAAAACCACAAGGATTTTAAGGTTTACGTAACCGATGCCGAAACCGGCGAGCCGATTAATAACGCCTGCGTAACCGTTCAAGCCGCAAGCGGTAATTACGAAGCTTATACCGATGCAAACGGCGTTGCAACCACCAAATCGCTTTTGGCAACCTATGACGGCGGCTCCGAGCAAAAAAACGTTATGGTAACAGCAAGCGGATACCGACCGACAAGCAAATATATAAACGTTATGGATAACGAGGCTCACATCTCGATTCAAAAGACGGTTTATAATAACGTAAAAATCACATGCGTCGATGCGGTTTCGGGCAAACCCATTCAAGGTGTTGTGGCAACACAGAAAAACACAGACAAATGGGATAAAGACAGTTATCTGGTTATTTCAGAAAGCGGAGCAGACGGCGTAATCAGCTTAATCGTTACCGACAATACCATAAACGCTGTAGGCTCGCAGGGGTTGGTTCTTTCTTACACCGACAGCGACGGAATGACGATTTCTTGTGAATACAATTTATTCGGCGCACACGGCAAGAAAAACGTTGAATATACCTTAAAGCTCGAAAAGACTGACAGCGGATACGTGATACGCGGTATGTATAATTAGAGTATCGAGCTCAAGGTGCTTATAAGCTTTTGTGCTACAAAAAAATACCGCCGAGGAAATCCTCGGCGGTGTTTTAATTATATTATCTGTTGATTTTTCTCGTTTTCAGCTCGTCAAAGTATTCCTTTGAGGTTCCGGCACTAAGCGCGGGAATGTAGTGGCAGGATTTTTTCAGCTCCTCTTCCGATGGGTACGAGCCGTAATAGCCGCCGCAAAGTCCGCTGTGGTCGCTTCCGCCGCCGATGAAGAGTCCCTTTTCCAAGGCGATCTCGAGCGCACGCTCTTTTTCGTCCTCCGTGAGATCGGGGTGGCAGACCTCAAGCCCTACAATGCCGAGTGCGATCAGATCGTCCATATCGTCAAGATAACCGTGGGGATGCGCAACAATTGCAAAGCCTCCGGCGGCCTTTATGAGCTCTACAAGCTCGGGAAGCGGCTTGAAATCGTAGCTGGGCGGAAAATAGCCTCTCTGAACTTCAAAATTCTCTATAAACCAAGCCATATAGTTTTCTTGCTTTACAAGCCCTTTGGCGAGCATCGCGTTAAAAACGTGATTGTTGCAAAGCCAGGCGATGCCGCGATTGAACTCGAGAACCTCGTCCCAGGTGATCCCTGCGATACCGCCGTTTTTCACGGCAAGATCAAAGCAGCCCTTGGTGTTATCGGTCTGGCGCGCCGCCATCTCGGCAAGATATTTTTTCATTGCGGGGTATTCGGGGTCGAAATCAAAGCCCAAAATGTGATAAGGCTTCGGCTCGCGTACCGAAAACTCCACGCCAAAAATACACTCCATACCTTCTTCTTCGCAGGCTCTTTTCAGCTCGGGATAAGCAGTTGCCGTATCGTGATCGGTAATGGCGAGTGCGCCGTAGCCCTCTGCCTTGGCGACCTTAACCAGCTCCGCGGGCGAGTAAGGACCGTCGGAATGGGTGGAATGGGTATGTAAATTCGCGTAAATTTTCATAGGTATCACCGCCTTGTGCTTTATACGAAAATAATAGCACGAGTATGCAAAAATGTCAATAACCGCTTGGTCAACAGCCCGACGGCACGATTAAATCCCTAACACCGAAGCAGGTCGCGGATATTCTCGGACACAGTACCTCGCGGATTACAGAAATGTACTATGTGAAGAAGGATAATACCCGACTGAACGGCTTAACCGATGCGTTCTCGTTATAGGGGCCAATGGTTGGTACGCAATAGACAAAGAGAAAGAGGATTTGCTAAACAAATCCTCTTTCAATTACTCATAAATCTCGTTTTTTCATTGTCTCAATAGCATCAATGGCACGCGAAACCATATCGCCATGTTCGTTCAAACCTCCACAAATTCGATTTAACGAATAACTCGGTTCGAATGAATCAACAATTTTTTCTTCTTGCTCATCAATTCTGTTGATCTGTACTTTTTTATAAAAAATTCTTGTTGTGTCAAGTGCTCCAAAAGAATCTATAGAAAGCACCGATGAATCAACCGAACCATAAATCAATCGGTCAAACTCTTTTTTCGCACTCCAATGTTGCATGATTCGGCGTTTAATATTCTCAGCTTTACCAATGTAGACTTGTTTGTATTCATCAAGAACTAATATGTATATACCGGTAATAGATGCAACTGAATTAAGATCATCAATTTCTTTGAATTTATTTGTTGATACAAATTTTTTCAAATACGAATTAAATTCTTCAAAACCTATTCCGTCAAAGAAAGACATATTTAAATCAAAATTCAACATACAATCTTCATAATGTTGTCGAACCCACTCGTTAGTAAAATGTTCAACATCGGCATAGGTTTCATTAGGTACTATCCAACCATCAAATCTAATTCGATCTTTCAGCCATTCCGTATGCATCTTTCTGCACTTGTTGGTCGGCGTACAATAATTTTCTCGA
>JAGBWF010000064.1 GCA_017629895.1 Clostridia bacterium | reverse complement strand
GTGTGTGAACAACAGTGCTCCTCGCCGATAAGCTCTTCGTCCTCACAGCTGTCATCGTGGTGGTGGCAGTGGTGGCATTCCTCGTCTTTTTTGGCTCTCTTGCGCACAACAAGGTCGATAATATAACCGGCAAAAATCGCAACGGCGAGCTTTATCGCCATAACCGCGAGAATGTCAACGATACGTTCGGGCTTGGTAAGCATAATCAGCAACGCTTCGTCGGAGGTGGAGAGGTATATCGCGATAAGCGTGCCGAGCGTGATTATTCGTTTTGCATAGAAGTTCGAGCCGATAACCGAAAAGCCGCATTGCGGAACAAGTCCGAGCAGACCGCCCGCGATAGGCCCGAGCCTGCCTGCTTTTTGAATAACGGCAGAGCTCTTTTCCTCGAGCTTGGCTTCTGTATATTCAAGTATCAAAAATGCAATCGCCAAAAAGGGAAGCATTTTCAGCGTGTCGAGCAGAGAGTGCTCAAGCGCGTGTAAAAGTTCGTGCATCTGTTAAATTTCCTTAATGCTTAATAAATTAATTATACATTAAGGAAGAAATTTGTCAAGAATTTTTTCTTCTTGCAAAAGCAGAAGCAATATATTATAATATAATCGAAAGGACGTGTTGAAATGGATGAAATAAAAAGACTCAAGGAATGTATTGAAAAGAGCGAGCGGATCGTGTTTTTCGGCGGGGCAGGGGTATCGACCGAAAGCGGTATCAAGGATTTCCGTTCGGAAGACGGAATATACAGTATGAAGTTCGAGTATCCGCCCGAATATATGCTCTCGCACGAATTTTTCGTTAAGCATCCCGACAAGTTTTTCGATTTTTACCGCGAAATGATGATCGCGAAGAATGTTATGCCCAACCCCGCGCACTACGCGCTTGCCGAGCTCGAAAGGCAGGGCAAGCTGACGGCGGTTATCACGCAGAACATCGACGGCTTGCATCAGAAGGCGGGCAGTAAAACCGTTTACGAGCTGCACGGAACGACGCGTAAAAATTATTGCTACCGTTGCGGAAAGGCGTATGAAATCGATTTTATAAACGGCTATAACGGCGTGCCCTATTGCGAGTGCGGCGGTATCGTGAAGCCCGACGTCGTGCTTTACGGCGAGCAGCTCAACGGCAGAACGCTCGAGGGCGCGATAGAAGCGGTTTCGAACGCGGATCTTTTGATTGTCGGAGGCACCTCACTCACGGTTTATCCTGCGGCAGGGCTTATAGACTACTTCAAGGGCGAAACGCTCGTGCTTATCAACCGCGCCGAGACACCGTTCGACGACCGCGCCGATATCGTTATCCGCGAGCCTGTCGGCAAAACCCTCGGCAGTATAGTTTTGGGATGAAAAAAGAAGCCTTTCACGAGGCTTCTTTTTGTTTTAAAGGATGTTCGTTTCGCCGAGGTTATTTTCGCCGCGGATGATGAGCTTGACCTCGCCTTGCGGGTTTTTGCGGGTGTTGATCTCGCCGAGAAAACAGGACATTTCGTTTTTAACAACCCAATCGGCAGGGACGTGGACGTTGGTTTCGCCCATGCTGTTTTCGACGGTAAGCGTATAAACGACGTTTTCGACAGCGCGATCCGAATTCTGATAATAAACGTTGGTTTCTCCGCAGGTGTTTTTGACGTAGCTTTTGGTCGTTATGCTCGCGTCGATATAAATTACACTGTCCGAGAATTGCTTTTTATCGTAGCTTTCGTATTCGCCGAAGCCGTAGCTTTCGCAACGGTTGCCCGATTTAGAATAGCTTTTGCGGCTTTTCTTCGGAATGATAACAGTCATTGCGATGTTCGCGAGCAGGGCGGCGAGCAGGAGCAACCAGTTGTTGATGATGTTTTCGCCGTGATAACGAAGGTGATCTGCGATTTCGGGCTCAAAAAGCATAAAGAGAAAGGCGAGGGGGAAAAATATCTTGAATCTTTCCCGAAGGGTGTTGCCGAAGAATACTTTTGCCACTATCCAAGACACGAGTATCAAGCCCAATAGCAGCTTGTAAAGCGGTATTCCGAAAAATCCCGCTTCTCCGCCGATGCCGTAAAATATAAGCGCGGCGGCGGAAAGCAGCAACAGCAGTCCCCAAAATATCTTATGTACGGAGTTTTTCATTATTTTAACCTCGTTTCTACGATTTTTTCCTTAAATGCTTTATAGTATGAGCGCGAAACGTATATCTTTTTGGGCGTGTCGCTGAACCGTGCCTCGCAGCTGCCTGTATATTCGCGCTTTATTGAGCAGATAGCGGCGGTGTTTGCGATGCAGGATTTCGAAACGCGCATAAAGCTTTTCGGCAGGATTTCCTCGAGCTCATACAGCTTCTTTTCGGTGTAATACATATTGTTTTTTGTGTGGGCAGAGGTTTTGCTTCCTACCGTTTCGAAAAACAAGATATTTTTCATTTCGATAAAATAGGTTTCTTCGCCGAGAGTCAGCTCGAGCTCGCGCGTGCTCGCCGCAAGGAGCGATTGGATGCGCAAAACCTCCTCGGAGGGTGATTTACAGCGTATGATTATTTCTTCTTCTGCGTTTTCGTCGATCAAAAGACGTATTTTAAAAGCCATACGAATCCCTCCTTCGATAACGATTATATATTAGAAAGCAGAGCTTTTCAATAGCTTCGGCGCAAGCGGTCGAAAAAAGGCGCTAAAACGTAAATTATCGACGTTTAATTCAAAAAATACTTGCCGAAACGCTTTATATGTGGTATCATAAGATATTAAATGACGTATGGAGGTCTATATGGAAAAGAACGAAAAAATGTCGTTTGGTGAATGGCTTGAAAATTTATGGTATCATTATAAATGGCTTATTATTTTCGGCGGCGTGTTCGTTGTCTTTCTGGCAATAAGCATCGGTCAGATGGCTTCTACAAAAAATCCCGACGTTAATTTTCTTCACGTCGGTCCTATGTATATATCCTCGGGCGCGGCAGACCGTATCGAAGATACTATGTCGCAATTCACCGGCGACGTCAACGGCGACGGCAAGGTCAAGGTAGACCTGCTCGATATCACCGTCAACAAGCTCGGCGATGAAAGCAATGCCGTCAATTACGACGATCGCAACAAGGCGCTTCAGCGCTTCCAGACCGAAATACGCGCGGGCGACGCCGTGATATATCTGCTTGATAAGGAATATTTCGATATCTGCATCGAGGAGGGCTTGCTTACTCCGCTTAAAGAGGTGCTCGACGATGCCGATATCCCCGAAAATAACGTCGATGGCTACGGCGTATACGTCAGCGAGCTCGACGCCTTCAAACTCAGCGGGCTTTCGAGCGTGCCCGATACGGCTATACTTTGTCTCCGCCGTAATCCCGATAAGGACCCGATAAAATACGGCAGAACCATGGAGGTTTGGAACGGAAACCGAGATGCTTTTGTCAAGCTTATAAAGTTCGAGTCAAAAGAAGAGGAAAGCAAATAAAATTTACTATTGCAAAATGCATAGAATTATGATATAATCATTCTAATCGTTAAATAATCCGGAGGATTTTTGAAAAATGAGCAACAAAGTTATTGCCAAGCAGAAGAAAACGATCATTATCAGTGCGCTTTTGGCTGTTCTTCTTCTTGCAGGCTCCGTTTTCGTCCTTATCGACGGTCTCGTACATATGGACGACCCCTATACCCAATTCGAAGACGGCGAATTTGCTAAAGCTATTGCACAGGCAATGGGCAAGGAAAGCGTTCGCGATATTACCCAGGAGGATCTTGATAAGATCGAATCTCTCGTTTATTACTGGGCAGTAGGTAACGATTCTTCGAACAATTATTCCACCTATGCATATCCTGTCGTTATGCTCGGTTATAAGCAGATGGCAGACGATATTCTTGCAAACTCCGATAAGGAGCCTGCAAAGGATTCCTATATTATGGTTTCCTACCCCGTTACCGAGGCAGAGGATATCACCGTATTTAAGAACCTCCGCGTTCTTCGTACCTTCGATATCGCAGAGGTTTCCTCGATGCAGGAGGGCTGCTACTACACCCAGCTTTACAGCATGTACGGCATGGGTCAGGCAATCTCCTTCGACAGCATCGTCGGCTCTGCGGCTCTTAAGGACCTCAAGAAGCTCGACCAGCTTTCTTCTCTCACCAAGCTCGAGCAGCTTTCGCTCGAATACACCGGTATCACCAATCTCGACGGTATCGAAAAGTTCACAAGCCTCAAAAAGCTTGACATCGGTAACACTGTAGTTACAGAGCTCGACGCACTCTCCAAGGTAAACGGCCTTACCGACCTCACTATCGTTCAGATGGGTGAAAGAGTTGTAGAGGAAGAAACAAGCACCGAAGAGAGCACCTCCGATGACAAGAAGGACGAGGAAAAGGAAGAGGATAAGCACACCCACGCAGGTATCACCGATATCTCCGCGCTTTCTTCGCTTACCAACCTCACAAGCCTTAATATCGCAGGCAACGCGATTACCGATATCTCGGCACTCGCTTCGCTCACCAAGCTCGAAAACCTCACTCTCAACAGCAACTGCGTTGAAAACCTCAACAGCCTTTCGAATATCACCACTCTCAAGGCTATCGCGGTTTCCGATAACCATCTTACCGATATCAGCGGTCTTGCAAAGAGCACAAATCTCGAAACGCTTTACGCATACGATAACAAGCTTACCGACATCAGCACTCTCGCAGGCTGCACCAAGCTCAAGACTATAAGCGTTTACAATAACGAAATCACCAAGCTCGGCGATCTCTCCAAGCTTGCAGAGCTTACAACCTTCGACGCATACGGCAACGAGATTACCGATATCAGCACTCTCGCAGGCTGCACCAAGCTCACCAGCATCAACGCATACGATAACAAGATCACCTCTATCGGCGATCTCTCCAAGCTCGACGAGCTTACCACCGTTTCGCTTTACGATAACGAAATCGCAGACCTTAACGGTCTTAACGGCTGTGCAAAGCTTGCAACCCTTAACGCGTACAACAACAAGCTTGCAGGCAAGCTCGACCTCTCCGGCTGTCCCGAGCTCACCACTCTTAACGTTTATATAGACGAAGAAGAAGAGGAAGAGGAAGACAAGAAGGAAGAATCCAAGGAAGAAACCTCTGAAAGCGGCGCAGGCACCGAAACCGAAGCAGAGGGCGAAACCTCTACCGACGATACAACCGGCGACGACACCACCGTTGAGGAACCCGTAGAGCCCGCAAAGGCAGGTCTTACCGAGCTCGTTATCAAGGGTCTCAAGAAGCTCACCTCTGTTGATGCTCACGGCAACGCGCTTGCCGCAATTCCCGACGTAACCGGCTGTGCTAAGCTCACCACTCTTACCCTTAACGATAACCTTATCACCGACGTAAGCGGCGCAGCGGCAGATGCAGACTCGGATAAGGAAAAGGAACAGACCGTTCTTACCACCCTTAACCTCGCAAACAACAAGATTTCCGATATCTCCAAGCTCGAAAAGGTTACCTCGCTTACAAGCCTCGATCTTTCCGGAAACGAAATCAAGGATATCACCGCTATCGGCAAGCTCACCGGTCTTAAGACCTTGAAGCTCGATAACAACAAGGAGCTTGATTCGCTCAAGGCAATTCTCGATAACTTCCCGACAACCACCGCTCTCGACCTTTCTGTGATCGGTACCAAGGTTGCAACCAACGATGAAGCTATCAAGGAGCTCCAGAAGAAGTTCTCTACCATGAAGATTACCTATAAGGTAGCTGCAGACAAGTAATAATTAACCGTTTGGGGTTGTCGTTTCAAGCGGCAACCCCATACTATTTATACAACGGAGGAATATTATGCCCGATATGCTCGTTAAGCTCTATGAGCTTCCCGATACTACCGCACTTTACAAAAAATTAGAGGATCAAGGCATTAAAATAATGCGCCCTATGACACCCAATAAAACCAAGGTTGTCGAATGGGTACGCGAACATTTTCACGATGGCTGGGCGGACGAAATTGCCGCGGCATTCACCAGACACCCCGTAAGCTGCTTTATCGCATACGACGTAAACGAAAAGAAGATACTCGGCTTTGCAGGCTATGATTGCACCTATAAGGATTTCTTCGGTCCCACGGGTGTAGATGCAACTCTGCGCGGCAGAGGTATCGGTGGCGCGCTCTTCCTTCGCTGTATGGAGGCGATGCGCGACGAAGGCTACGGTTATGCAATAATCGGCTCGGCAGGCCCCGTTGATTTTTATAATAAAATGTCGGGCGCAACAGTTATCGAGGGAAGCATCCCCGGTATTTACAAGGATCTAATTTAAGCGAATATACAAGAAGGTATACCAATGAAGAAAATCAGAGCAGGAATCATCGGCGCGACCGGTATGGTCGGCCAGAGATTCATTACACTTATAGAAAACCACCCCTATTTCGAGCTTTCCGCGCTTATCGCAAGCCCCTCCTCTGCAGGCAAGACCTATGCAGAGGCTGTTAAGGGCAGATGGATGATGAAAACCCCCATTTCCGACCGTGTTGCCAATATGGTCGTTCTCAATGCAGAGGATATCGAAAGCGTTAAGCCCCACGTTGATTTTGTTTTCTGTGCCGTTAATATGGCAAAGGATGCAACCAAGGCTTTGGAAGAAGCTTATGCAAAGGCGGAAATCCCCGTTGTTTCCAATAACTCGGCAAACCGCGGCACTGCAGACGTTCCTATGCTTATCCCCGAAATCAACTTTGCTCATACCGACGTTATCGAAGCACAGAAGGCACGCTTGGGCACAAAGAAGGGCTTTATCTCGGTAAAACCCAACTGCTCTATCCAGAGCTACGTTCCCGCGCTTGAGCCGCTTCGCAAATACGGAATCAAGGCTGTAAACGTAACCACCTTCCAGGCAATCTCCGGCGCAGGTAAGAATTTCGATACCTGGCCCGAAATGGTCGATAACGTTATCCCCTTTATCGGCGGCGAAGAGGAAAAGAGCGAAAAAGAGCCGCTTAAGGTTTGGGGTAAGGTTGAAAACGGCGTTATCGTAAATGCAACCACTCCCGTTATTTCGGCACAGTGCATCCGTGTTCCCGCATCCGACGGACACCTTGCGGCTGTTTCGGTAAGCTTCGAAAACAAGCCCTCTGTCGAAGAGATCAAGGAGGCTTGGGCAAGCTACGTCGGCGAAGCACAGAGACTCGATCTCCCGCTCGCTCCCGAAAAGTTCCTCACCTATTTCGAGGAGGAAAACCGTCCGCAGACCCGTCTTGACCGCGATCTTTACGGCGGTATGGGTATCTCGATCGGCAGACTCCGCGAGGACACTATTTTCGATTATAAGTTCGTTTGCCTTTCGCACAACACCCTTCGCGGTGCGGCAGGCGGCGCAGTTCTCGGCGCAGAGCTTCTTTACCGTCAGGGCTATTTGTACTAAAAAATTCAACACTCTTTCTTTTGCGAGAAAGAGTGTTATTTTTTTACATTTCACGATTATTGACTTTTGGGAACGGCTGTGTTAAAATATGCGCGTATATTATGTTTGAGGAGAAGGTTATGGATTTTTTGAGTAAGCTCGGTAAATCGAGAAGGCTGTTGCTTGCCGTTTTCGATTTTATATGCCTTGTTCTTGTTAATATTTCGTTCTATATAATGACTATAATTTTCGATAACGCGCCGATCTATATGGCGGATGGCTATTTTTACAATGCCGTTCTGCTTGCGCTGTTTATGTTCGGCTTCAGGCTTGTTTTCCGCGTTTATTCGAACGTCTGGCGTTATACCAGCACGAAGGCGTATTTCAATCTCGTTATGGCGGATTTCTGCGGCGGTATAACAGCGGCGCTTGTTTCCTATGCCTTCTCGATGTATGCGGGTATCTGGCACTTTGCCTGCGTTGCGTCGGTTACCGCGCTTTTGGCGATAATGTCGCGTCTTTCCTACCGTTTGCTTTATAAACGGCTTAATAAGGCGGGCATTGTAGAGAACAAAAAGATAAAGGTTGCGATCGTCGGTGCGGGACAGCTCGGTGCTTCTCTTGCCAGCGATCTTCTGAATAATAAAAATTCGCTGTATCAGCCGTTGTTCTTTATCGACCGCGATAAAAGCAAGGTCGGCTCGCGCGTTTACGGCTTGACCGTGCTTCACGAAAACGCCTCGGTGCTTGAGCGTATCGAGCACGATGAGATTTCCGAGGTGTTTATCGCGCTTACCGACCTGAACAGCGAAACGGCGGCACGTCTTTTCGATTTTTACAGCCTTGCCGGCTGTAAAATAAAGATTTGCGACCTTTCCGTGCGTGACGCAGGTTCGGATAAGAACGCAAAGCCGACCGTGCGCGAATTCAGCATCGAGGACCTTCTCTTCCGCGAGCCTATGAACGTCGCGGTTAAGGACGATTTGAACTTCTATAACGGAAAAACCGTGCTTGTAACGGGTGGCGGCGGCTCGATAGGAAGCGAGCTTTGCCGTCAGCTTGCCAAGCTTTCGCCGAAAAAGCTTATTATCTTCGATATATACGAAAACAACGCCTACGATATCCAGCAGGAGCTTATACGCGCATACGGCAACGAGCTCGAGCTTGCCGTTGAAATAGGCTCTGTCCGCGATATCGAAAGGCTCGAGGCGATATTTGCCAACTACCGCCCCGAAATCGTCTTTCACGCCGCCGCGCATAAGCACGTTCCGCTCATGGAGCAAAGCGGCGCAGAAGCGATAAAGAACAACGTTTTCGGCACGAACAATACAGCCGATATGGCGGAAAAGTACGGTGCAGAGCGCTTTATACTCATTTCGACCGATAAGGCTGTTAACCCGACGAATATTATGGGTGCCTCGAAGCGTCTTTGCGAAATGACGGTGCTTTGCCGTTCGGATTCCAAAACCTCCTTTGCGGCGGTGCGTTTCGGCAACGTTCTCGGCTCGAACGGCTCGGTTATCCCGCTTTTTAAGCGTCAGATAGCATCGGGCGGCCCCGTAACTATAACGGATAAGCGCATTATACGCTATTTTATGACGATTCCCGAGGCGAGCCAGCTTGTTATGCAGGCAGGCGCTATGGCGAAAAAGGGCGAGCTTTTCGTGCTCGATATGGGCAAGCCTATCCGCATATATGACCTCGCGAGAAATATGATAAAGCTTTCGGGCTTCGAGCCTGACGTCGATATAAAGATCGAGGAAATCGGTCTTCGTCCCGGTGAAAAGCTCTATGAGGAGCTTTTGATGAACACCGAAACGCTTTCGAAGACCGTCAACAATATGATATTTATCGAGCACGAGGCTATATGCACTCGCGACGAGGTCGGGGAAAAGCTTGCTATTCTCGAAAAAGCGGTCGCACTTTCGAGTTGTGAGCTCGGCTCGGCAAGAATTAAGGCGGCTATAAAGTCGGTCGTTCCCACCTTCCGCGAACCGAACGAGATAAACGTCAACGCCGAAACCGCAAAAGAAATGCAGGAAGCGCAGTGATAAAGAAAAGCTGTTACTTAATTTGTAACAGCTTTTTTGTATGGCTTTTTGTTTTTGATTATGAAATAAGCAATCACTCCGCAGAGCGAGCCGACGATGATACCGCCCAAAACGTCGGTGGGGAAGTGAACGTAAAGATAAAGCCGCGAAAATGCGATAAGCGTTGCGAGCGATAAAGCCGCCGCACCCCATTTTCTGTTGCCGCAAAAAACCGCAACTGCCGCCGCGAACGATGCGCTCGAATGCCCCGATGGGAAAGAATAGTCGGTTGGCGCGGAGATGATCAGCTCAATACCTTCTCTGAGCTCGTATGGACGCATTCGCGCTATCAACGGTTTAAGAGTAAGGTTGCATATTAAAAGCGATAATACGAGCGCACAAGCCGTTGTGATGCCTATCCTTCGCGTCCGTTTAAAAAGCATAAGACAAACGGAGGTTAAAAT